>JANOAP010000344.1:0-24500 GCA_031411175.1 Rhodoferax sp.
TAGACTGACTGGAAAACCATAAAAAAACTACGGACACCGGGACGGCTCACACTCCTGCGGACTTCAGTGACTGATTTGCTTCTTTTTATGCAGCAAATCATTCAATGAATACGAGGGCCAGCGGCCAATTTAGATGCCCACTGCCAGCCAAGCGTCAACACCGCGCAAGACGCTGCCAGCCACACGGTCAAGATACCCTGCGGATAGTCCATCGGTCGCCACAGCAGCCACAGAGCCAACGCACCCAGCAGCCCACCCAGCACGCGCTGGTTGCGCACAGACTGCCACAGCGCGGGGAAGCGGCGCGTGGTCCCGGCACCAGTCAAGCCCGCCAGCCAGCCACCGCAGGCACCGGCCAGCACGTCCACCGGCCAGTGCGCGCCCACGGCCACGCGGGAAAAGCCCACGGCACTCGCAGCCCCCACGATCAGCAAACCCACAAGCAACGAGCGACCGGTGGCGCGCGCAGGCACCACGCACGCCAGCATGGCACTGGCGGCTGCAAAAGCGGTGATGGAGTGGCCCGACGGGAAGCTGTGGTTGCTCAGCAGCGGGCCAATCAAGTGAAACTGCGCGGCGTCCAGCACCGCGGCGGGGCGGGGCGCGTTGAACGCATTTTTCAGAACCAGCGAATAAAGCCCACCCACAGGCACGGCGGCCACCACCGCCATCAACGCCTGCGGACGCCAGAGCAACAGCACGGACATCAACACCAGCAGCGTGTCGGTCTCACCCAGAAGGGTCAGGCATGACCACAGGCCTTCGGGGAACGCGGTGGCCCACAGATTGAGTCTTGTGAAGAGATCACGCTGCTCGGGCTGGCGTTGCAGCCACAACGCAAGTACCAGCCCCAGTAGCGGCACAGCGCTCCATGCCAGCCACCGGCGAGCGCTCCAGTTCGGGCCAGCTGCGGGCTCAACCGGGGCGTCCAAGCGGTGGCTCCAGCGGGCCTTGCCAGTTGCGGCAGAGCATGAAATTGAAATGTGCAATCTGCCGCCCCATGCGCCGGGCGGGCAATTGATCCAGCGCGTCACAGCGCTCAAATTGCTTGGCGCCGACCGGTGGCACAAAGCTCATCAGCGACCAGTCAATCAACACAACGGATTCACCGGGTACCAGGGTTCCGAACCAGAGGTCAAACTGGTCAAAATGTCGCTGCACCACCTTCACGGGCAGGGGCCGCGCGTACCAGGCGATTCGATTGGCCAGCGTCCAGTTCATGACCGCCAGGGTCTTGACACCCTGGGTTTGCGCCAAGGCCAAGCCGCGCCCGGCGGCAGCGTCCCAGCCATGAAGATCTGCAAAGGGGTTGACGGGCGCGGTGTCCAGCATCTGGCCCGGCTGGCTTTGGGCCTGCGCATCTTTTTCTGACGCCACACCGCCCGAGAGCATCAGACCGGCCAGCACGGTGAACGTCAGCGCCTGAACGGAGCCCACCACCATGAGGGCGACACGATGCCGCTTCCACAACGCGACACAGCCCGCAGCCGCAGGCGGCATCAGCGCCAGCCAGGCCGGTGCCGTCCAGTGCGGCAGGGCGGACCCGCGACCTGACAGAAACGCAAACAGCAGGAGCGATGGCAGACCAAAGCAGACGCAGAACGCCAGCGGTGACACGGGGAACACAGGCGCTGGGGACGCTTGCACCGGAGCAGCCTCAGAGGCTGTGCCTTTCAGCCGCATGGCCGCCACCAGGCCCGCCAGCAACAGCAATCCAAACACAATGAGCTGCACCAGCAGGTAAACCGCCACGCGACTCAGCCGCCATTCCTGCGCACCGGCCACGTGCCCCAGCTGGTAGGTGAAAGAAATCCAGTCATGGCTTGCGTTCCAGCCCAGCACGGGGGTGATCAACACTGCGGCCAAGAGGACAGCAAACCAGGGCCCCGGCAGGGCCAGCAGACGTATGCCATGCGCCCACAGCAGAACCAGTGCCGCGCCCAGCGCCAGCATGACGGCCGTGTACTTCGACAACCCGGCCAGGCCCAGGCACACGCCCAACGCCAGCCACAGCGACATACGCCGCAGCCGGGTTGCATCGCACAAGCGCCAGCACAGCCACATGACCGCACAGGTGATCGGCAGCAGCAAGGTATCCGGCACCAAAGCCAACCCCAGCAGGTGGGGCATGGGGCTCAACACCATCAACAGCACGGCCGCGCGGGCAGACCCAGGCAACGGGTAAAGCTCGCCCGTTAGCAGCATCACGCCGACGGCTGCCAGCAGCCAGCAGGCCATGGGCACCACGCGCATCAGAAGGTCATGGCCCCCCAGCATCAGTGCGGGCCACTGCACCCAGCCTACCAGGGGCGGGTGGTCGAAGTAGCTCCAATCAAGGTGGCTGGCATACAGCGCGTAATGTGCTTCGTCGGGAGACAGGTGAAAGCCCAGCGCCAGCGCCAGATGCACAAGCGCGGCGCTGGCCAGCAAGGCGATGCCAAAACGATCCGGGCGTCGCAAAATCATTCGCGTCGGTGCCGATGCCTTCGGCGAGCGGAACGGCGGTGCTTGCCCGGCCTGGCCGCTTTCACACGCAGGTAGGTCAGCCAGAGCTTGACGAGGTAGCCGAGCACCAGCACCCCCGCCAGCCCAAACACCCACGGTTTGACCTCCTGGATGAACTCATCAAACATCATCGACGCAGCAATTTGGTCGCGCCGAATCTGCTCTGCGGTTTTGGCAGGAGCGCCTGTGCCCGGCGCGCTGGTTGAGTAGTTGCGTGATGACGGGTCTGCGCTGTCCGGCCTTTTTGACAAGCCTATGTCGGACTCAAAATTACGCACGGCCTCCATCAGACCCGACTGGGCCACCCCTTCTTGAAGGGGCCGGACAAAGTCCTTCAAGGCGGCGGAAAAACCAGTGTCTGCCGCCTCGGCATTTCCATTGGTGATTTGCCCTTTCGACAACGGCCCGGCCTGTGGGTTGGCACCGCGTGGATTCGGCGGCGGCGTAAATTGCTCACCCCGTGCCAGATGTTCTTTCATGACCGAGGCGGCATGGGATTCATTTTTGCTGTCATCACCAACAGCCCCTTCTGCAGCTCCGGACGCGGGGGTTTTGTCAGCCGGGGCAGAAAACGGTAGCGTAGCCCCAGCGCGACTGGGTGTGGGCAACGCCCCCGCTTCGGGCGTGGGCTCGGCATGTGCCGGCCAGGCCGCAATCAGTAAAACAGCCGTGACGAAAGCCTGCAGGTTCATGGTGGGTGGGCAGGATTCTATTTGAACGCTTCATTCAAGGCGTCAGGGCCAGGCTGGCAGATGGGTACCGGGCGGCACCGAGGGTCTGCCCTGCTGGACAGGGGTTGCCGACAGCCGCGCGCTGTGTCTGAAACCGGCCAGTTCTCCAAACCCTGACGCATTGGTCTCGATGTAGGGCGTGCGGTCAGGCACTGAACAAGCAAACCCGTTATCGACACGCCCCAGGCTGCGAAGCCAGTGCCCCACTTGTGCCAGCGAGATCCGCACATGCCAGCTGCCCCCTTCCATCTGCTGCCGACGCAATGCGGCCGAGACGGCAAAGGCCATCAGATGACCCGCGCCGTAGTCCAGGATTTGCATGGGCAGGGGTTTGGGGCTGGGGGGGGGGGGTGCTGGATATGCCCGCCGCCTGTGCCTGTGCCTCTGCTTGTGTTTCTGCTTGTGCCTGTGCTTGCGCTTCTGCCTCGGCCAGGTTGAAGCCCATCGCGCTCTGCACCAGAGAGTCGAAACCCCGGCGCGCGGCCCACGGGCCCTCTTGACCATACGCCGACAGGGAAACATACACCACACCGGGCCTGCGCTGGCTCAGGGCTTCGGGGCCAAACCCGTGGGCTTGCAACGCGCCGGGCCGATAACCCTGCACAAACACATGGCTGCCCGACACCAACTGTTCCAGCGTAGCCCGGCCTTCTGCCGTTTGCAGGTCAATATGCGCCGACAGCTTGCCCCGGCTGGTGTCGGCAATGGATTCGATATTGGGCAGATGCGGTGCATTGATCAGCATCACGTCCGCACCATAGGCGGCCAGCGTGCGTCCACACACGGGGCCAGCCAGAATACGAGTGAGGTCCAGCACGCGAACACCCGTCAAGGGTCGATCTTCATGGCCCAGCGGTGGCAGGGCAAGGGGCGGCGCATCGCCCAGACGCTCAAAGGTCATCAAGGGCTGTGCGGCAATGGCCTGGCCCTGCGGCAGATTGCCCCACTCATCAAAAGAGCGAACCGCCGCCACCACCAGGCCAGCGTCGGCAGCCGCTTGTTCAAATTCAGCAGCACGCCACCCCCGCATGGCGCGCTCGGCATCGGCCCGGCTGGCGGTGTCGGGTGGCAACCCCATCAAACGCAGGGCACCGTTGCGGTGGTGGGCAAAATTAGCATGAATGCGCACCCAGCCGTCGGCACAGGCGTACAGGCCCGAGAACTTGTCCCAGATGTCCGGCGTGCGGCCATTGATGCTGAACCAGCCCGTGCACTCCAGCGCGGCATGGGTCATGTCCACAGCCACGTCCTGCCGGGGCTGCCCCCGAGCGTGGCGCAACTCACAAGCCGCAAGCGCGGCAGCAGCGATGGTCGCCTGGGCGGCAGTACCCACCGCAAAGGATGACGGAAGGACCGGGTCGGAGCCGGTCAGCCGCGCATGGTGCAGGGCTTCTACCGGCAACCCGCCAAGTTGCCAGATCGCAGCGAGCACGTCAGACGGGTTCATGCTTGCATGGCTTATCAAAGACCTTCCACAGTGGGGGTGCGCTTTCCAACGGGTCAACTCTGGCATTATGGGCCTACGAAAATGGCCTGCAAGTGCAAATTGCACCTGTTGCCCCACTTGATTGCCCCACCCATGATTCCTTTCTCGGTCCTTGACCTCTCCCCCATTCTTGAAGGCAGCAATGCCGCCCAGTCGTTTCACAACACCCGTGACCTGGCCCAGCATGCTGAAACCTGGGGCTACCGCCGCTACTGGCTGGCCGAGCACCACGGCATGCCGGGCATTGCCAGCGCAGCCACCGCCGTGCTCATTGGCCATGTGGCTGGCGCAACGTCCACCATCCGGGTGGGGGCGGGCGGCATCATGCTGCCCAACCATTCGCCGCTGGTGATTGCCGAGCAGTTTGGCACGCTGGAATCGCTGTACCCCGGCCGCATTGACCTGGGCCTGGGCCGGGCACCGGGCTCAGACCAGGTCACCGCGCGGGCACTGCGGCGCAATCTGACCAGCGACTCGGACGAGTTCCCGCAGGATGTCATGGAGCTGATGGATTTCTTCTCAGACGCGCCCCAACAGCAGGTCCGCTCCACGCCGGGCACCGGTCTCAATGTGCCGATGTGGATTCTGGGCTCCAGCACGTTTGGCGCACAACTGGCGGCGCACCTGGGCCTGCCCTACGCCTTTGCCTCGCATTTCGCACCTGGCCAAATGATGCAGGCCATTGAGATCTACCGCGCCAATTTCCGGCCATCGGCCCGGCTGGGCAAGCCCTATGTGATGCTTGGGTTCAACGTGTTTGCGGCCGCCACGGATGAAGAAGCCTTGTTTCGAGCCAGCTCAAGCCAGCAGGCTTTCGTGAACCTGCGCACCGGCCGCCCCGGCAAGCTCCCGCCACCGGTTGAGGGCTACATGAGCCGCATTGGCCCCCAGGAGCGCGCCATACTGGACCAGGTGCTGTCGTGTGCGGCCATTGGCTCACCTGACACGGTGCGCAAAGGCTTGCAGGAGTTCATTGCACGCACCGGGGCCGACGAGCTGATGATTACCTCGCAAATCTTCGAACACGCGGCGCGGCTGCGGTCCTATGAAATCGCGGCGGAAGTCCGGACGACCACCGAATGAACCCGGCCTGAATCCGGCATGAACCCGACCAATTGCCCGCTGTGCGGCCAGGCCAACCGCTGCGCGATGGAACTGGAGAAAGAGACGGGCCTCCCACAACCCCCCTGCTGGTGCACCACCGTGGCTTTTGACAAAACCGTACTGGCGCAAATACCTGCTGCCAGCCAGGGGCTGGCCTGCATCTGTGCGGCTTGCGCCTCCAGAACTTCAAATCTGGATGCTACATAATAGATAGCTGATTAAGCATGTTTTAAAAGCGCTACAGCCTGTTTTACTTAAATTCAACCCGAAAGACCCCCATGCCAACGTACCATATTGAAATGATGGAAGGCCGCACCATCGAACAGAAAAAGAAGCTGGTCGAAGAGATCACGCGGGTGACGGTGGAAGTGCTGGGCAGCGCACCCGAATCGGTAGACATCCTGATCACCGACGTCAAGCGCGAAAACTGGGCCACCGGCGGCAAGCTCTGGTCGGAGCCACGGCCCTGACCCGCCCCAGCTCGCTGGCGGAGCTGCAGGCCCACTACGGGCCACGCTACCGCTGGCTGATGCTGTTCGCGGTGATGACGGGCACCATGGCGTCGATCATGTCGTCCACCATCGTGAACGTGGCCATTCCCGACATGAGCCACCATTTCACACTGGGGCAGGAGCGGGCGCAGTGGGTGACCTCGGGCTTCATGGTCGCCATGACGGTATCCATGCTCACCACCCCCTGGCTGCTGCTGCGCTATGGCTACCGCCACACTTACTCGGCCTGCATGTTGCTGCTGCTGGCGGGTGGCGTGATGGGGGGCCTGTCCAACGATTTCGATGTGGTGCTGGTGGCGCGGGTGCTTGAGGGGCTGGCAGCCGGCGTGGTGCAACCGATTCCGGCCATCATCATTCTGCGGGCCTTTGAGCCCCATGAGCAGGGCCGCGCCAATGGCCTGTTTGGCATGACGGTGGTTCTGGCACCCGCGCTGGGGCCCAGCGTGGGCGGCGTTTTGGTGGACCTGTTTGGCTGGCGCTCCATCTTCTTCATGGTGGTGCCGTTTTGCCTGGCATCGCTGTGGATGGCCAGCCGCTATGTGCCCAGCACCGCGCCCGGCGGCGTGGCGGCCAACCGCGACAGTGCCACGCTGGACTGGCGTGGCCTGCTACTGGCTGGCGTCGCAACGCTGTGTCTGCTCAATGGCATGCTGGCGCTGCATGACCGTGCCCATTCGCACGCGGTGGCGCTGCTGGCCTTGGCTGGCGTGGCCCTGACCGCCTTCCTGTGGTGGCAACGCAGGCTGGGGCAGGCCTTAGCGCGAGCGATGGCCTGCGGCGAGGGCAATCGGCAGGGGCCGCTGATGAATCTGGCGCTGTTCAAGAACCGCCAATTTGCGATGGGCACCATCGTGGCGTTCATTTATGGCACCGCCCTGTTTGGCTCCACCTACCTGTTCCCCGTGTACATGCAGCTGGGGCTCGGGCTGTCGGCGTCTTATGTGGGCACCATGCTGCTGCCGGCGGGTCTGGTGCTGGCCGTGACCATTGCCGTAGTGGGACGGCTGGCTGACCGCAAACCTGCCTACCTGCTGGTGAGCATTGGCCTGAGCCTGCTGGCCCTCGGATTTGCGCTGATGGTCACGGTAGATCTAAACACCTCAATCTGGACCATCTTGGTGTGGGCCATTGTGGGGCGCATCGGTTTGGGCTTTATTTTGCCGTCGCTCAATCTGGGCTCCATGCGGGGCTTGAGCAAGGACCTGATTGCACAGGGAGCCAGCACCATCACCTTTTTGCGCATGGTGGGCGGTGCCATTGGTGTGAGCCTGTGCGCGATCGTGCTGGAGTGGCGGCTGGCGGCCCACGGCGAGTCGCTGACCCAGCCCTCCACCAACCCGGCGCGCCTGGTGGCCTTCAATGAATCATTTTTGATGTTGGCTGCCATTTGCGCCCTGGCCATCGTGGCGGCATGGCAATTGCGTGAGGCAAAACCAACACCACGGCCGAATCCTCAGGAGTAAACTTCCACCATGTGCCAACTGCTTGGAATGAACAGCCGCTTGCCGGCCAGCCTGACCTTGAGTTTCACCGGCTTCTCGCAGCGCGGTGGCTGCACCGACCACCACGCCGATGGCTGGGGGATCGCATTTTTTGAAAGCGAAGGTGAGGTGCCCGGCAAGGGCGTGCGCTATTTTGTAGACAAGCAAAGCGCCGCCACCTCACCCATTGCGCAGATGCTGCGCACCTTTCCCATCAAAAGCCACAACGTGGTGGCCCATGTACGCAAGGCCACGGTGGGTGCCGTCACCCTGGAAAACAGTCACCCGTTTGTACGCGAGCTATGGGGTCGCTACTGGGTGTTTGCCCACAATGGTGACCTGAAAGATTTCAACCCGCCCCTGCACGGACATTTTCGGCCCGTGGGCAACACCGACAGCGAGCTGGCGTTTTGCTGGCTGATGCAGGAGCTGGCCAAGTCCCATGCCGGCGTGCCCAGTGTGGAAGAGCTCACGTTGACTTTGCGCGAGCTGGTGCCGCACATTGCAAAGCATGGCACGTTCAACTTCCTGCTCAGCAACGGTCAGGCGCTGTGGGCGCATGCCTCCACCAAGCTTTTTTATCTGGTGCGCGAATACCCGTTCAGCGAGGTGCACCTCAAGGACGAAGACGTGAAGGTGGACCTGGCCGAGCTCAATGGCCGCGACGACCGGCTCGCCATTGTGGTGACTGAGCCCCTCACCACCAACGAGGCCTGGACACCCATTGCCGCCAGTGAACTGAAGGTGTTTGTCGATGGCACCCTCGTCGAATGCACGCCGATCAAGAAGCCCGCCAGGGTCAAGCTGGGCCAGGCCGCCACGGCCTGATTTAGCATGGCCTGGAAACCGGTCATCTTCATTGTGCTCGCCCTGCTGGCGGGCTGCTCCAAAGCACCGGAGTCACCGGTTGTTTCGACCCCTACGCCCGTGGCGACACCCGTTGCTGCGCCTGCCAGCCCCCAGACGATTGCCTGGGTTCGCCCTGAGGGTGCCGACATCGACCCAATATTTGCCAAAGCCCGCGCAGAAAACACACCTGTCTATTTGTACTGGGGCGCCGTTTGGTGCCCGCCCTGCAACCAGATCAAGGCCACGGTGTTCAATCGCCAGGACTTCATGGAGCGCAGCAAGTTGTTTGTGCCGGTGTACCTGGATGGCGACACGCCGGGCGCGCAAAAGCTGGGGGCCCGGTTCAAGGTGCGGGGCTATCCCACCATGATCTTGTTTCGCCCTGACGGCACCGAGCTGACGCGCCTGCCCGGCGAGGTCGATGCCGCCAAATATGTCGAAATGCTCGGGTGGGGCATGGCGTCTGGTGCCTCGGCGAAAGAATCGCTTGATGCGGCCTTGAACGGCAAAGGCGCAACGCTGGCCGCCGATGCCTGGCGAATGCTGGCCTACTACGCGTGGGATCAGGACGAAGCCCAACTGGTACCCAAGAAAGAGCTGGCGGCCACCCTGCACCGCCTGGCAAAAGCCTGCCCGCCCACCCAAACCGAGGCGTCAACGCGCCTGGCATTGAAGGCGATGCTGGCCAGCGCGCAAGACAAAGCGGGTTTGCCTGACCGGGCCGCGAGCCTGGCGCGCGTGCAGGCGCTGCTGGCAGATACGGCGATGGCCCGGGAAAACTTTGACGTGCTGGTCAACTACAGCACCCTGCTGTTTCCGGCCCTGGCCCCCCAAGGCAGTCCGGAGCAGGCCCGCTTGCTGGCCCTTTTCAACACCTCGCTGGACCGCTTTGCAACCGACGCAACGCTGTCCAGATCAGACCGGCTCAGTGCGGTGTCAACCAAGGTCGCCTTGGCCAAGCTGGACGCCCCCAAGACTGAAAAACCCAAGCTGGACGCCGCCTTGATGGCGCAGGCCCGTGAGGCCGCTGCAACCGCCGACAAAGCCACCACCAACACCTATGAACGCCAGGCCGTCATTCCGTATGCGGCGGATTTGCTGGCTGAAGCAGGTTTGCTGGATGAATCCGATGCGATGCTCAAGGCAGAGCTACCCAAAGCCGTGTCGCCCTACTACCACATGCTGGGTCTGGCGGGCAATGCCAAGCTGCGGGGCGACAAAACTGCGTCACTGGATTGGGCCGAGAAGGCGTGGGCCGCGTCATCCGGGTCGGCCACCCGTTTGCAATGGGGAATCAGCTACGTGAGCCGTTTGCTGGAGCTGTCGCCCGCAGACACCCCGCGCATCGAGAAGGCTGCCGCCGGCGTGTTGCAGGAGCTTGAGCCCACGCCGGAAACCTTTTATGAGCGCAACCGCCGGGGCCTGGAGCGAATGGGCCAGCGCTTGACTGCCTGGAATGGCAAAGGGCAACACACAGCCACGCTGAACAAGCTGGCAAAGCAACTGGATGCCGTGTGCGCCAAGCTGCCACCGGGGGATGAAGCGCGCACCGCCTGCAGTGGTGTGTTCAAACCGAAGGCTGGCTGATTGACTGGGCGACAGCAGGCCACCGCCGTCAGGCCGCGGCTGCCTTTTCCAGCGCGTCAATAAACATCGCCGCCACGTCAAACCCGGCCTGGTCAAAAATCTCCTGAAAGCAGGTCGGGCTGGTCACGTTGATTTCGGTCAGGCTGTCACCAATGATGTCTAGGCCCACCAGCAGCAGGCCACGCGCGGCCAGAATCGGCCCCAGGGCTTCGGCAATCTCGCGGTCGCGCGCGCTCAATGGTTGCGCCACGCCTTTGCCGCCCGCCGCCAGATTGCCACGCACCTCGCCACCCTGCGGAATGCGCGCCAGGCAAAACGGCACGGGCTTGCCGCCAATCACCAGTACGCGCTTGTCGCCCTCGCTGATGGCCGGCAAAAACTTCTGCACCATCACCGTCTCGGCCCCGTCCTTGTTCAGCGTCTCGGTGATGGCGCCCAGGTTCAAGCCATCATCCTTCACCCGAAAAATGCCCATGCCGCCCATGCCGTCCAGCGGTTTGAGGATGATGTCTTTGTGCTCGGCGTGAAACCGTTTGATCTCTGCGGCGTCGCGCGTCACCACCGTGGGGCCAATGAAATGCGGAAACTCCATGATCGCCAGCTTCTCGGGGTGATCACGCAGGGCACGCGGCTTGTTGAACACCCTGGCACCTTCGCGCGTGGCCTGCTCCAGCAAGTGCGTGGCATAGAAGTATTCGGAGTCGAACGGCGGGTCTTTGCGCATCACAATCGCGTCGTAGCCCTTAAGTGGCAACCTTGGAGTGCTATCAATTTTATACCAGGCATCAGCTTCACCAGTCAGCGTGATGGCTGCAATGTCCGCCTCCACCATGCCCCCACGCGCCCAGGATATCTGCTGCGGCTCGCAGGCTGAGACCTTGTGCCCGCGTCTTTGGGCCTCGCGCATCATGGCGAAGGTGGTGTCTTTGTAGATCTTGAAAGACGAGAGGGGATCGGCAATAAAAAGAATATTCATGGCTTGGGAAGGCAATGGCTTTTGAATGTTGAGTTAAGGGGCATCACTTCCTGAACTGTTGCACAAATAGCGCTAGAGCGCCCGCCACCACCCCCCAAAAGGCCGAGCCCACACCGGCTATTTGAACGCCGCTGAGCGTCACCAGAAAAGTGATGACAGCCGCTTCGCGGTGGGTATCGTCCTTGACCGCCGTGGCCAGCGCGCCACCAATGGTGCCCAGCAGGGCCAGCCCGGCAATGGCGGCAATCAGCTCTTTGGGGAACGAGGTCAGGATGCCGGTGATGGCCGCACCAAAAATGCCAATCAACACATAAATGGCCCCACACGACACGGCAGCGGTGTAGCGTTTGTCCGGGTCTGGATGGGCCTCCTTGCCCATGCAGATGGCAGCGGTGATGGCGCTTAAATTCAGTGCAAATGCGCCAAACGGTGCCAGCACCAGCGTGGCCAGGCCGGTGAGGGTGATGACTTTTGAGATAGGCAAGGCACGGCCCCCGCCGTTACCGGTGGTGTCCGCAGCGCCATAACCTGCCGCCTGGATGGCTGCCACACCTGGCAGGTTTTGGGAGGCCATGGTCACCACAAACAGCGGCAAGGCCAGACTGACCGCAGCACTCCAGGTGAAGCTGGGGGCCGTAAACACCGGGACTGCCAGGGACAATGAGACGTTAGCCCACGTGTAACCTTGAGTTACAGCTACAAATAAAATAGCAACTACCAAAGTCAGTGGAACCGCATAGCGCGGCAGCCAGCGCCGGGTCACCAGGTAGGTAAGCAGCATCACCAGCACCAGGGGCAGCGCCGTTTGTGCCGCCACAAAGGCTTGCAGGCCAAAGCGTGCCAGCACACCGGCCAGCAAGGCCGACGCAATCGCCATCGGAATCCGGTTCATGGCGCGCTCAAACCAGCCCGTCATGCCGCTGAGGGTGATCAGCACGGCACACACCATGAAGGCACCCACCGCCTCCGCCATGCTGAAACCCAGACCGCCATGGCCCGCCAGCCCCGCCGTGGCCAACACCGCCGCGCCCGGCGTGCTCCAGGCCACCATGACCGGTTTGCGTAGCCACAATGAAGGCACCAGCGAACACAACCCCATGCCCAGCCCCAGGGCCCACATCCAGGACGCGATTTCAGCGGGTGTGGCCTTGAACGCCAGCGCCGCCTGGAAAACAATCGCCACCGAGCTGGTAAACCCCACCAGCACCGCCACGAATCCCGCCGTGAAAGCGGAAGGGCTCAGATCTTTGAAAAATCGCATCAGCAGGATTGTGTCATCGTGATCCCCCCTACAAAACGCCGCACCCTCCTGCGAGCCACCTCTTCACTGGCCATTGCCAGCAAGACGCGTTCACCATTGTTCCCTGACCTGCCCACCATGATAGAGGCGGGCGTGCCCGAGCAGTTCGCAGCCTTCGTCAAAGCTGAGGCTGACCGCTGGGGCAAGCTGGTGAAGGCGGCTGATATCAAGCCTCACAACGGACGCCGCCCGGGGCGTTTGCGCCCAGCAGGTCGCTGACAGCGAGCTGTGAGCCGTTGGAATTTGTCGCGGGTATCGTGCGAAAGACTTGTTGCAGTTTCAAAGCAGAGTCAGCGGTGCGCGGCACCTGCGCGCATGCGTTGGACCGGCAGCCAGAAGTGGTAGCTTCGAGGCGTTCGGCCAGCCAGACCTTGATAACAGACTGTCTTGTCACACCCAGTTTGCTGGCTTCGCGGTCCAGCGAGTCAATCATCCAGGTTGGAAAATCGACATTCACCCGTTTCTGCTCTTGAAGCACGCGTTTTGCTTTGGACAAATCCAAAGAAGCCGTGAGGTCAACATCATCGTCAAACTGTTGCTCGAATTTTTTAGCTTTCATAAAGTGCCACCTCTTCTGTGCGTGCGCGACGAACGTCCGAGGCAACCGGACCACACCCTTCGCGGCGAAGTCGCCTTGTGCAGGTATGGTTCCGTGTTGGCCGAATTGTTAGAGCGCATCCCCAAGGTCTTCATCTCCGCTCGTAGACTTCCGGCTTGAACAGAACGCACCCATTGCAGGGAACGATTTGCTCCAGGTCGAGAATTCTCTTTTCCGTCAGGTTAATGAAGCAGGCGTTGCGCGCATACGGCGTCAGGCTCCCAGGCTCGTCCTTGCGCATATGAAACTCACAATGCAGATCCCTGAACCGCAGCCAGGCCGATTGAGCTCGCCGCAGAGATGTCGGGGCTTGAAGTTCGCGCTGCAAGCGCTGATACGTGGCGTTCAACCGAGCGTCGGAGAGCCTGTACTCCTCGGCTAAGCAGGCGTTCATTTCCATCATCGGACCGGCAGAACATCGGTTCTTGTGTGGAATGGCGAAGTCCCACTCGATCTGGCTTTGCGCGTTCACCGCCGGAGTGAGCAACGAAAGCAATAGGGCGGCTATTCGGTAGGTCATTCGGTGCGCTCTACTTTGTAGTATCCGGTGAACCCAACGGATACCTGGGCGAGTCACGGAATAACATGGCCGACGCAGTTTCGAAAAAGCGTTTGCTGTCATGGGGTTAGCCTGAAATTCTGTACACACAAACAGGTATATTGAAATCGTGAAAGTCGGTGCTCAGGCGCTGCCAACAACAGGCCCTGCACCTGTTCGCCACCCACAGCAGAAAAGTTCATCGTCGATACCTACACTGTCCCATTCTCACCGCATACCCTGCCTTTGACCATCCCCAAAATAGGGGAACGCCGCTACCCGCCCGGCGTGGTGATAGTGCAATGTGACCGGGCTTTGTTGAGAAAGGCGCGCGTTGGCGGCCATCGTACAACGCCAAAAATCAGCGACGAAAGTCGCACATATTTTTCGACCTCGCGTGTGTTTTCTCAACAAAACCGCATGCGCATTGCGCTGTCGCCACACCGGGTGCCCCCGGACTCAACCTGCTTTGATTTTGATGGCTTAGATTTCGATCTTGGACCCCAGCTCCACCACCGAGTTATTGGGCAGCTTGAGGAAGTCTGCCGCGCCGCTGGCGTTGTGGTGCATCTGCGCAAACAGTTTTTCACGCCACTGTGCCATACCGCCGCCAATGGTGGGAATGACCGTGTCACGCGACAAAAAGTAGCTGGTGGTCATGGCCTCCAGCTCACAGCCCCGGCCCTTGATTTGCTCCAGGGCTTTTGGCACATTAGGATCGTTTTTAAAGCCGTAGTGAATGACCACCTGCCAGCAATCATGGCCCAGAGACTCGATCTCAAGGCGCTTCTCCAGCCCAATCCAGGGAACTTCGTGGTTGCGCACGGTGACGAACAGGTTGTGTTCGTGCAGAACCTTGTTGTGCTTGAGGTTGTGCAGCAGTGCATTGGGCACGGTGCCAGGCTCCGCCGTCAGAAACACTGCCGTGCCCTCAACTCGGGCGGGTGGGCTGACAAATACAGCCTCCAGGAAGCTATTGAGGTCAAGGGCATCGGAGCGCAACTTTTCGTTGAGCAGACGCCTGCCGTCTTTCCAGGTCACCATCAGGATGAAGATGGCGCCCCCAATCAGCAGCGGGAACCACCCACCGTCAAACAGTTTGAACATATTGGAGGCGAAGAAGGCGAAATCGACAATAAAGAACCAGCCGGTGGCTGCAAAGCAGAGGATCAGCGGGTAATTCCATTTGTAGCGGATAACAAAGAAAGTGAGCACCGTGGTGATCAGCATGTCGGTGCAAACGGCAATGCCGTACGCAGCCGCCAGGTTGCTGGACGAACGGAACATCACCACAGCCAGGACTATGGTTACAAACAGGCCCCAGTTCACTAGCGGGATGTAGATTTGACCGGTGTCACGCACACTGGTGTGCTGAATATTCAGGCGCGGCAGGTAACCCAGCTGAATCACTTGCTTGGTCACGCTGAAAGCACCAGAGATCAAAGCCTGGGATGCGATCACCGTGGCAGCGGTTGCCAACAACACCAGCGGAATAAGGGCCCAGTCCGGTGCCATCAGAAAGAACGGATTTTTCACGGCTGCCGGGTTCTGGATCAGCAAGGCGCCCTGGCCGAAATAGTTGAGCGTCAGAGCGGGCATGACCACCGCAAACCAGGCCAGCCGGATGGGTTTTTTACCGAAATGCCCCAGGTCTGCATACAGCGCTTCGGCACCTGTGACGCATAGCACCACAGCTCCCAGAATGATGAACGTGGTGCCAGGCTGCTTCCACATGAAGCCCACCGCGTAGTGCGGGCTGATGGCCCACAAAATCTCCGGATGGGTTGCGATCTGCATCACGCCTAACAGTGCGATCACCAAAAACCAGAATAGCGTGATAGGGCCGAAAAATTTGCCAATGCCACCGGTACCCCGTTTCTGCACCGCAAACAGGCCAAACAGCACCACCAGCGTTAACGGCACCACAAACCGTTTGAAAGCCGGTGAAACGACCTCCAGGCCTTCCACCGCCGAGAGAACAGAGATGGCCGGTGTAATGACGCCGTCACCATAAAAAAGGGATGTGCCGAAAATGCCCACGATCAGCAGTACCCTGCGCAATCGCGGACTCCCTTTGACCGCCTGCGACGCCAGGGCAAGCATCGCCACCAACCCGCCTTCACCATTGTTGTCGGCACGCAGCACCAACACCACGTACTTGATGGAGACGATGACCGTCAACGTCCAGAAGAAGATGGACAAAATGCCATAAACATTGTCGGGGGTGAAGGGAACATGGCCCGACCCGAAAACTTCTTTGACCGCGTAAAGGACGCTGGTACCGATGTCGCCGTAAACCACGCCGATGGCACCGAGCGTGAGCGCCGTGAGAGACGATTTGGATGCTGACACAAATTCACCCCGTCTTGAGATGGGCAGGGTTCCGTTCCGTTAGGGAAGCGTATTTTGCGCCTCTGAGCGCCGGGGGCCTATTGGGGCTGCTGCCTAAATGACACAGGCTCCGACTTTGTTGCAACGCAACAACTTGTCAAGCAGGCATTTTTATGCCAAAGCTTTAGGCAAACGCTTTAGGCATAAACCTCGGCTTCAGGGTCTGTGGCTTCCAGCTCATAGCTGGCGGCTACCATGGCCAGGCGCCCAATCACACCATACATATAAAAGCGGTTGGGGGCGCTGGCACCCGGTTTCATGCCGGGCTGGGGTAAGTGCGTACTCTCGGCAAAGGCCAGCGGAACATAGCGCGAACCTGGCGCGCTGAGGTTTTCGTCAACACCCCGCTCCGCGTGAATGCGGTAGAAGCCACCCACCACATAGCGGTCCATCATGTAGACCACGGGCTCCGCCACGGCATCGTTCATGCGCTCATTGGTGAGCACACCTTCCTGAATGATGAGGTCATGGGCTTGCAAAAGCGCAGCGTTGGCTGCGCCCTTTGTTTTACCTTTGGTGGAAATGGATTCGAGATCCTTCACATCGCGCACGGTCATGATGCCCATGCCGTCGGTGCCACCGTTGTCGGCCTTGACCACCACGAACGGCTTTTCATTGATACCGTATTCCTTGTATATTTTCTTGATACAGGTGAGCAGCGCATCCACATTGCTGGCGAGGCACTCCATGCCCGGGTTTTCAGCCAGATTCACCTCACCGCAGCTATTGAACATGGGGTTGATCAGCCAGGGGTCAACGCCAATGAGCTTGCCAAACCGTTTGGAGACCTCTTCGTAGCTCTTGAAGTGCGTGCTCTTGCGCCGGGTAGCCCAGCCTGCATGCAAGGGCGGCAACAGGTATTGTTCGTGGATGTCTTCCAGAATGCCGGGTGCCCCGGCACGCAGGTCGTTATTGAGCAAAATCGTGCAGGGGTCGAAGTCTTTGACGCCAAGACGACCCCGGCCACCGCCTTTTTTGCGGATGACCGGCTCCAGCGTCACGCTTTCGCCATTTGGCAGTTCGATGGTGGTGATCTTCTTGATGTCGGGGTCGATGGAGCCAATGCGCACATTGAGGCCCGCCATGTGAAAGATGCGCCGCAGCTGCGCCAGATTGCTCAGGTAAAACGAGCTGCTGGCATGGTTCTCGGGAATCAGAAGCAGGTTGCGGGCCTCGGGGCAGATTTTCTCGATGGCCGCCATGGCCGCCTGCACGGCCAGCGGCAGCATGGCTGGCGTCAGGTTGTTCCAGCCGCCAGGAAACAGGTTGGTGTCTACCGGGGCCAGCTTGAACCCGGCGTTGCGAATATCGACCGCACTGTAAAACGGCGGCGTGTGCTCCATCCACTCCAGGCGAAACCAGCGCTCAATGGCGGGCATGGAATCCAGAACGCGCTGCTCAAGCTCGTTGATGGGGCCGGTCAACGCGGTAACAAGATGGGGAACCATGCAGTGCTCTTGGATAAAGTGAACGAAAGTAAGCCAGACAGACTTCAGGAGGTGGGGTCAGTCTGGCCGCTTGCAAGTCGAGGGCCGGGATTTCAGGCCCGCAATTCGCCATTGCCCAACACCACGTATTTCAGCGACGTGAGCCCTTCAATGCCAACTGGGCCGCGCGCATGAAATTTATCGGTGCTGATGCCAATCTCGGCCCCCAGCCCAAATTCAAAGCCATCGGCGAAGCGGGTACTCGCATTGACCATCACGCTGGCCGAATCGACTTCGCGCAGAAAGGCCTGGGCATGCATGTGGTCACGCGTGATGATGGCATCGGTGTGGTGCGATGAGTAGCGGTTGATGTGCCAGATGGCCTCATCCACACCCGCAACGATCTTGATGCTGATGATGGGTGCCAGGTATTCCTCGTACCAGTCCTGCTCGGTTGCCACGCGCAAATTGGCAGCAATCGGACCTCGGGCCGGCTCCAGCGCTGCGGGCTGCGAAGGCAGCTCAACCGGCACGCCATCCACCATGCCGACCAGTTCGCCATGGATCAGGTGGCTGCCGTCATCCAGGTGGCGCAGGATGTCCAGGGCTTCGGGGTCGCAGCGCATTTCCACGCCCTTGGCTGCGTAGACAGCAGCAATCCTGGGCAGAAATTCTGCGGCAACACCCCGCGCGACCAGCAGGCCTTCGCTGGCGTTGCAGGGGCTGTATTTGTTGGTCTTGGCGTTGTCGGCCACGGCCACGGCCATGTCGATGTCGCAAGGGTCGTCCACATACACGTGGCAGTTGCCGTCCAGGTGCTTGATGACCGGCACCTTGGCGTCGCGGCTGATGCGCTCGATCAGCCCCTTGCCGCCGCGCGGAATGATCACGTCCACAAACTGCGGCATCGTGATGAGCTGACCCACCACCTCGCGGTCTGTGGTTTGTACCAGTTGCACCGCGTCGCTTGGCAAGCCACTGGCTTGCAGCGCCAGTTGCACCAGCAGCGCCAGCGCCTTGTTGGACTCAATCGCCTCCGAACCACCCCGCAGAATGCAGGCATTGCCGCTTTTGATGGAAAGGCTGGCGGCCTCAATCGTCACGTTGGGGCGGCTCTCGAAAATCATGCCGAACACGCCAATCGGCACGCGCATCTGCCCCACGCGGATGCCACTGGGCTGCTGCTTCATGCCAATGATCTCGCCGATCACGTCGGGCATGGCGGCCAGTTGCTCGCACCCCAAGGCGCAGGTTTCAATCACTTTGGACGTGAGCTTGAGCCGGTCCACCATGGGGGCAGACAAGCCTGCGGCCATAGCGCGGTCAATGTCCTTGGCGTTCTCTGCCTGCAGCGGCTCGACGTTGGCACGCAGCAATGCGGCCAGTTTTTGAAGCGCTATATTTTTGGTAGCTGTTTGAGCACGCGCCATAAGGGCTGACGCGGCTTTTGCCTGTAAACCCAGGCTTTGGGTGTATTCGGCGATGTTCGTGGCGTTCATAGGCTCATTTTCTCACGGGCGCAATGTGGCACCGTCAAGTTTGCAGCGCAGACTTCAATCTGTTATTCTGGTCATTATGACTAGTTTTTCAAGCAAATCGGTCGCCACGCCGGCCCCGGCAAAACTGCCCAAGGTGCGTAAAGTGCCAAGAGTGCGCAGTGGCCACTGGGTACTCCAGGATGCAAAGGCACGATTCAGCGAGCTCGTACGCCTGGTACGCAGCGAAGGGCCTCAGCACGTTACGGTTCATGGCCGCGATGAGGTTGTCGTCATTGCGGCTGAAGAATTCCGGCGGCTGAAGGGTTCGTCCACAGGCCAGGCGCTGATCAACGCTCTGCAGGCGTCGCTGCACCGCGACATTGAGATTGCGCCTGCGCGCGTACCCATGCCCGTGCGGGACGTCGGCCTGTGACAGGCTGGCTGCTGGACACCAATATTTTGTCTGAGCTAAGGCGCCCCCGGCCAGAGCCGAAGGTGGTGACGTTCATTGCCGCTCAGCCACTTGACTTGATGTTTGTCAGCGCCGTGACGCTGGCTGAGATTCGCTTCGGTATCGAACTGGTTGCCGATGCCAACCGCCGCGCCGAGCTTCAGGAATGGCTGACCCACAAGGTGCGGCCCATGTTCGACCAGCGAATTCTCCCTGTGACCGAAGACATCATGTTCAAGTGGCGGCTCTTGGTGGAACAGGGTGGCAAGGCGGGTCACACGTTTTCACAGCCTGACCTCATCATTGCGGCAACGGGCTTGCAACACGGGCTGACGGTGGTCACGCGGGACACCGGTGACTATGAGAAGGCTCGGGTTACGTTGTTGAACCCGTGGGATTGAGAATGCAAAAAATCCAGCGCGGAACGCCCCGCGTTGCTCACCTGCCTCCGTCAGCCTTCGGTGCGTTTTTGAATTGCCTCAAGCCACCCAACCAATTGCTTCGCCGCTGCCTTCGCGTCGGTCAAATCCAACGCTTGGCGCAGCAAGAACTGATCAATAAATCGGATCAATTCAGGCGATGCCTGCTGCAAACTCTTCTCTTACAGCGGAAACGGGATGTGGCCAATGGCATCCAGCATGACCGCCGCATGCCGACAGCACTGACGCAATGCATCTTCAAGCGGCAAACTCATATCCAGACCCCTTGCTCACGGGCAACGCGGTAAATGGGCAGATCCAGCCGTCCCGTGTTGACCACGATGTCAACTTTCCTTTGCTCCAAGGCAAGATACAGGTCCGCTGCCAACTGCATCTCGCAACGAAAGGCTTCAGAAGGAGGCAAATTGGCCTCAATGTAGAGATCAATATCCCCGCCGTGCTTCGCGTCATCCACCCGTGATCCAAACAAGCGCGGCCGCACCCCGAAGTGACGCAGACTGGCATCCCGGATGACTTGTTGCTGAATGGGGGTGAGACGCATCTTGGCATTTTCGCAGATACATACACTTCGTCCACCCCCTCATTTCGCGCCGACAAGCTCATTCACTTATTGATGTTTACCTAAATCATGACTACGGCTGATAGTTTCGAGCGTTATATCTCCAGTCACCGGAATGTCACCGGGACGCGCGCCCGGTCGCAGCCTGCGTCACCATGCAAGCTTGGCACAACTGCATGGCCAGCCGGTGCAGCGCCTGCCACGGGTTGGCGGGCCAATCGGGCTGTTTGAGCCCTTTGACAATGCCATCCACCTGGTGGGCGGCATGAAGCAAATTGGCTAGTGCGGTGTCAGTCAACCGGGGCAGAACCCGCTCGAACAGGCGCTCTTTCACGCCCCACACGCGCTGCTCCCGCAGGGCCATCGGCAGCGGGCGGCCCTGGCCCATGGCGTCCTTCACGCGCTTGAGCGCACGAATGTCTTCGCTCAGCGTGTAATGCACCAGCACCTCGGCTTCGCCTTCTGCCCTCAGGCCGTCCAGCATGCGCTGCACCCGCACAGTCTGACCGGCCAGCACAGCTTCCGAGAGTTTGAAAACGTCATAGCGCGCGACATTCAGCACCGCACTTTCGACCTGCTCAAAGCTCAGCACGCCATCGCCAGGAAACAGTAAACCCAGCTTCTGGATTTCCTGGTGCGCCGCCAGCAGGTTGCCTTCCACGCGGTCAGCAAAAAACTGTAGCGTGCGCTGGCCATCCTCGCCCGGCGCAACGCGCTGGCCTTGGGCCGCCAGCCGTTGCGCAATCCACTGGGGCAAGGCATTGCGCTCGACAGGGTCCACCTGAATCGTCATGCCATTGGCTTCAAGTGCCGTGAACCAGCCGCCTGTGCGCGTCATCTTGTCCAGGCGGGGCAGCATGACGATGGTCAACGTTGAATCATTGCCCTGGGCCTGCGCGGCGAGCTGCTGAATCGCAACGCTGCCCTCCTTGCCGGGCTTGCCCGAGGGGATGCGCAACTCAACAATCTGTTTGTCGGCAAACAGGCTCAGCGAGCCGCCTGCAGCCAGCACCTCGCTCCAGTCGAAATGCGCTCCGGCCACGGTGTGCGAGGTGCGCTCGGTATAGCCCTGCGTGCGGGCTGTGGCGCGAATGGCGTCGGCGGCCTCCTGAATCAGCAGCGGCTCGTCACCGTGCAGCGTGTAGAGGCTTTTGAGCCCTCGCTGAAGGTGTTGCGGTAGCTGGCCGGGAGCGAGTTGCATGGGCTTGCGTGGCTGATTAACGCCGTGGATTAACTCAGGGTGACGGCAGCCAGCCGACGCATCAACTGCTGCACGATGTCGGTCTGCATGTTGCGGTAAAGCAGGACCTCTTCAGCCTCTTTGGCCAGCACGGCCGACTCATTGAAGCTGATGTCGCGCTGCTGCAGCAACTCGGTGTCGGCAATCAGCTCTTTGCCCTCGGGCGTGCGCAGCCTGAACTTGACTCGGATGCGCAGCTGAAATTCGCGCACCTGGCCGGCCGCGTTGACGCCCACCACCGTTTTTTCACGCTGTTCGGTCAACACATCCAGAATGACCTGCGGCGGTACCGCCGTCGCGCCTGGCGTGGCGCTGATCTCAAGAACCTTGACGTTGCCCTCCAGCGCGCGGCGCAACTCCACAGCCACCGCCGACCCAGTGACCGGGGTCACGGCAATGGACTCAAACGCAAAACGCAGGCTGCCCCGCAGCTTGAAGCCGCAGGCAGACAGCCCGCTCAAGCCTATAAACGTCGCGAAGTGGCGGCGGTTCATGAACGCAAATTTCCCGACGGGCCGCCCCTTGGGAAGTTAGCCCTCTTGGGGGGCAGCGAACCAAACGAAGTGGGAAGCGTGGGGGCCATATTCACAGAACCACATTCACCAGCCGCCCCGGCACGACGATGACCCGCTTGATCGGCCCACCGGCTGCCTGCTTTTGCACCAGGTCATTGGCGGCAGCCAGCAGTTCAATGTCTTGCTTCGACGCGGTAGCACTCACCACAATCGAGCCGCGCAGCTTGCCATTGATCTGGAGCATAAGTTCGATCTCATCCTGCTTGAGCGCGTCTTCATCCACCCGCGGCCAGGGCGCATCCAGCAAGTCGCCGATGACACCGGCATAGCCCAGATCGGCCCACAGCCTGTGCGCCAGGTGCGGGGTAGCCGGATACAAACAGCGCAGCAGGATTCCGAAGCCTTCTATCAAAGCGACCTGCGCCCCTGCGGAATCCGTCGCCTTAAAGTCTTCCAGCGCGTTGATCATCTTCATCGCACCGGACACCACGGTGTTGTACTGCATGCGCTGGTAGTCGTAGTCCACCTGCTTGAGCAGGGTATGAATTTCCAGCCTCAGGGCACTGGCTTCCTTGCTGAACTTGACGTCTCTCAGGCTCCTGGCGCTCAGTACGCTTGCGTTGGCAGCTACCGAATCAACAGCCGACAGCTTGACGCCGAAATTCCACACGCGCCGCAGAAACCGGTACGAGCCCTCCACCGCAGCGTCGTTCCACTCCAGCGTGGCCTCGGGCGGCGCGGTGAACATGGTGTACAGGCGTGCCGTATCAGCCCCGTATTTTTCGATCAGGTCCTGCGGGTCAACACCGTTGTTCTTGCTCTTGCTCATGGTGCCCACACCTTCGTAGGTGATGGGCGTGCCAGCTGGCAGGTCGCCCCTGGCTTCTTTCAGCCGGGCACCGGTCACCTTGCCTGCGGCGTCGTGCTGGTCTTCAACATCTTTCGGCCAGAAGTATTCCACGCCACCTTTGTCGCCCTTGCGTGAGTAAATGTGGTTCAACACCATGCCCTGCGTGAGCAGCTTGGTGAAGGGCTCGCTGACCTCGACCAAGCCCAGGTCCCGCATGACCTTGGTCCAGAAGCGCGCGTACAGCAAATGCAAAATCGCGTGCTCGATACCGCCAATGTACTGGTCCATGGGCATCCAGTAGTCGGCACCTTCGGCCACCATGGCCTTGTCATTCTTCGGGTCGCAATAGCGCATGAAGTACCACGACGAATCGACAAACGTGTCCATCGTATCCGTCTCGCGTCGCGCGGGCACGCCGCAGACCGGGCAAACCACACCGGCATGAAAACCGGCGTGGGTGTGCAGCGGATTGCCGGAACCATCCGGCACGCAATCCTGCGGCAGCACCACGGGCAGGTCTTTCTCGGGCACCGGCACCGCGCCATGTTCCGGGCAATGAATGATGGGGATGGGCGTGCCCCAGTAGCGCTGGCGGCTCACGCCCCAGTCACGCAGGCGCCAGGTGGTTTTCTTGGCGCCCAACCCAAGACGCTCCAGTTCATGGCAGACCGCGTCCACGGCAGCCTGATAGGACATGCCGCTGTAATTACCTGAATTGACCGTGATGCCGCGCTGCTTGTCGCTGTACCAGTCCTGCCAGTGGTCGTAGTCGTAATGCTCGCCATCAACCAGAATCACTTGCTGAATGTCGATTCCGTATTTTTTGGCAAATGAAAAGTCGCGCTCGTCGTGCGCAGGAACGCCCATCACGGCACCATCGCCGTAGCCCATCAGGACATAGTTGCCCACCCAGACCTCGATTTTGTGGCCCTTGAGCGGATGGGTCACATAAAGACCTGTGAATAGGCCTTCTTTGTCGCGCGTCGCGATTTCCGCTTCCGTTGTACCGCCAGATTTGAGCGCTTCAATGCGGGGGGCCAATTCGGGCGACAGTTCAGCCGCACGTACCGCCAATGGGTGTTCTGGCGCAACGGCGACAAAGGTCACCCCCTTGATGGTGTCGGCCCGGGTGGTGAAGACATACATCCGCCCGTCCTGGATCAACGCCCCCTTGGCATCGCGGATCTCGTGCGGGAATGCAAAACGCACGCCTTCAGAGCGGCCAATCCAGTTTTCCTGCATCAGCTTGACGCGCTCGGGCCAACCCGGCAGATGGCTTTGTACCTGGTCCAGCAACTCCGGCGCATAGGCCGTGATCTTGAGGTAGTAGCCGGGAATCTCGCGCTTCTCCACCACCGCACCCGTGCGCCAGCCCTTGCCGTCAATCACCTGTTCATTGGCCAGCACCGTCTGGTCCACCGGGTCCCAGTTCACGACCTGGGTCTTGCGGTAGGCAATGCCCTTTTCAAGCATCTTCAAAAA
>JANOAP010000345.1:0-3708 GCA_031411175.1 Rhodoferax sp.
GCCCATCGTGCTGACAGAGCACGCCAAGCAGCGAATGACCCAACGCAACATCAGCACAGACCTGGTGCTGGAGATTATTGATACCGGCACCCTGAAAGACGCAGGCAACTCGCGCTACTGGCTGTATAAGCACTTGCCAGACCGCGCGGACAACTTGCTTTGTGTAGCCGCTGTGATCGAAAATGCGGTGGTGGTCAAAACCATCATGCACCACTGGGAGCCTGCGCCATGAAAAGCATCTATTTTGAGAACGACGACATCCTTCAAATCCGCGTGTCGGACAAAGCCATCGTGCGCGAGGTGTCACAAGACTGGCATACCAACATCAGTTTTGCCGAAGATGGTTCCATTGTGGAGATCGTTCTGCTGGATGCCAAGAAGGAAGGTCTGTTGCCCCTTGAATTTCGCAAGGCGGCATAGGCATTCATGGCCACCACCCGTCCCCAAACCATCCAAATCTTTCTCCCCACCGGTGATCCACGCGGCATGCGCGTGGCCGAGATCACAACACGCATTGTTCGAGTAGTCGAGGTACCACGCAGCCAGTTGACAGACTTCATCCGGATGCCCGAGGCTCAACAGGTAGGTGTGTACTTTTTGATGGGCGAATTGTCTGAGGCCGGGTTGCCGCGCGTGTACATCGGTCAGTCTGGCAATTTAGGCAGCCGGCTAGTGCAGCACAACCAGAGCAAGGACTTCTGGAACAGGGCCATGGTGGTCATTTCGCTTACCAACAGCATGACGCAAACGCATGCGCTGTTCCTGGAGTGGTTTGCCATTGCAGAGGCCAACAAGGCCGGGCGCTACAGCCTGGAGAACGGCAACACTGGCGCTCGGCCGCATACTCCCGCTCCTCTGACGGCGGATTGCCATGAGATTCACGAAACTGCAGCCACTTTGCTGGCAACGCTGGGGCAGCCGATTTTTGAGCCACTAACGGGTGCTGCTGTCCGGATAGATGGCCATTTAAGCGCACCCGAGCTTTTTTACTGCAAAGGGCCGGAAGCCAATGGCGTGGGCGAGTACACATCGGAAGGCTTTGTGGTGCACAAAGACTCTACCGCCCGGATCGACATCGTTGCATCCATCAAAGGCACTTCGCAAGAACGCTTTCGCCAGCAATTGGTGACCGATGGCGTACTGCAACAAAGCGGAAATCACTTCGTTTTTATACGGGATCACCTCTTCTCCAGCCCCAGCATGGCCGCCATCGCAGTATTGGGTCGCTCGGCCAATGGCTGGATCGAATGGAAGACGGAGCAAGGGCAAACACTTGATAGCGCCAAACGACAAGTGATAGGCACAACTGGCTAAAACCTTAACCATGCCCGGCGTCTCCAAATCCGCCCCCCGTGTAGTCATCTTCGCTGGCCCCAATGGCGCTGACAAATCGAAGCAAGCGGACGCGTTGCTTGCGACACTCAATCTTCTCTACCTGCCATTGGCAGACGAGTGGACAGTGTTCGATAATTCAACGGCTCCCAATGCGCGCCCGGTGGCCGCAAAGATCCAGGGTCAACTCACCGTGACGGAACCCACAACATGACACAAACTGCAAACACTCAGCCGAGCAGGCTAACGCCTTCCCCCAAAGCGCTGCACAAGGCCTTGGTGCAATCCGCCAAGCAAGCCCAACGTCTTGCAGATGCTTTTGGTGTCGTTGTGCCAACACTCAAGCCCAGGGCACCCAGCAGTTCCCGCGCAACCGGTTGATTGATGTGGCCAGCCCCCAACCCATCCTCCACTTCTGGTTCGAAGAGCTGACCGCCAAACAGCACTTCGTCAAAGACGCCGCGCTGGACGAAACCATCCGCGCGCGGTTTGGCGACACGCTGGAAGCGGCGGCGCGGTGTGAGTTGTTTGCCTGGCGCGCAACGCCCGAGGGGCGACTGGCGGAGATCATCGTGTTGGACCAGTTCTCGCGCAACGTCTACCGCGACACGCCACGCGCCTTTGCGCAAGACGCGCTGGCGCTGGTGTTGGCGCAAGAGCTGGTGGCAAGGACGCAGGACCGCAGCCTGCCCAGCGCGCAACGGGTGTTTGCCTATATGCCCTATATGCACAGCGAGTCCGCGCTGGTGCATACGCAGGCGGTGGCACTGTTTACGCAGCTGGGCATACCGGACAACCTGAACTTCGAGCTGCGTCACAAAGCCATCATTGACCGCTTTGGCCGTTACCCCCACCGCAACGCGATTCTGGGGCGCAGCTCCAGCGCGGAGGAGCTGGCCTTCCTGAGCGAGCCGGGGTCTTCGTTTTAGGGTTCCTGCCTGGCAATTGCTACTGTTTTAGTAGCTTCTTGCGCATATTCTTCGGGGGCTAGAGGCCGATTTGACACATAAATGGCTTGCTCCGCTAAACTTCCACCCATGCATCCCGCCATCGCCCAACACCGCTCCGGCATTTCTGCCATCTGCCAGCGCTACCGTATCCAGCGACTGGAGGTGTTTGGCTCGGCTGCGCGTGCGGATGACTTTGACCCAACCAGCAGCGATGCAGACTTTTTGGTGGAATTTGCGCCGGATGTACGTCCTAGGTTGGACTCCATCTTTGGTGCCAAAGCCGCACTAGAAGCCTTGCTGGGCCGTGGCGTGGATTTGGTAGAGCCCGGTGCCGTGCGCAACCCCTATGTGCTGGCCAGCATCAACCGCAACCGCGAAGCCATCTATGCAGCGTGACCCGCGCGCCTTTTTGTGGGACGTGCGTGAGGCCGCTTTGGCGATTCAGCTCCAGCGCGGAGGAGCTTGCATTTCTTAGCGAGCCAGGGTCTTCGTTCTAGTTTCTGTCTTGCGCTTGCTACTGTTTTGGTAGCTTCTTAAGCTTATTCCACGAGGGTTAGGGGCCAATTTCACACACAAATAGACCACTCTGAAGTGGCACCCGGTTTCCCAGGCACGGTAAACTTTACCGGACGCAAGTTGTCTTCCGCTACAAATCGTTCCGGTTCTTCTTCTATTCCAATGAAGGTAACCCGCGCGAAGCCATGCACGTCCATGTACGCAACCCAGACGGTGAGGCAAAATTCTGGTTGACGCCAGAGGTCTACTTGGCGGACAGTGACTGATTCGATGCTCGCACACTGCGCGAATTGCGATCCGTCGTAGAAAGCAATAAAGCGCTCATTGAAAAGGTCTGGAATGAACATTTCACCTAAAGCGGTCCGTTTCGACGAAGACACGATGTGGGTCAGCCTGTCCGATGGCCGCACAATTGCAGCGCCGCTGGCCTGGTTTCCGCGCTTGCTGGAAGCGACCCCTGCCAAGCGGGATCAAGTGGAGTTAAGCGTGCGCGGCCTGCATTGGGAGTACCTGGACGAAGACATCTCGGTGGCTGGATTGCTGGCCGGGCAACCTGACCTTACGCGGCGCAAGCAGCAATTTGCGGCTTGACGTATGCCCGAAAGATTTCGCATCCGAAAACACGTTCGATTTGTCGACTTGTCGTGCCACAAACGGCGCAGTGCGGTCGTGCGGCTGGGTTGGCAATCCCGCCCCACACACAGAAATTCGGACACTCCCTAAGCTTGAGCAACTTCTTTAGCCTCTACAGGCCTTTGGCGGACAAATGAACCTTGTTCGACAATTCCAGTTCTACACGGGCGCGCACGGTAGCCGTCAAGCGCGACAAACCACTCACCGTGACGGAACCCGCAACATGGCACAAACTGCAAAAACTCAGCCAAGTCGTTTGATGCTTTCCCCCAAGGCG
>JANOAP010000346.1:0-3740 GCA_031411175.1 Rhodoferax sp.
CTGGTGCTGATCACCCTCACCATGGTGTTGCCTGTGGGCTGGCTGTTTTATCTGTCGGTGCTGTCGGATGCGGGCAGCTTCAGCCTGGAGCACTACGCGCGCATGTGGGCGCAGCCGTCTTACGCACGCACCTTCGTCACGACCTTTCAGGTGAGTTTTCTGACCACGGGCATCTGCCTGCTGCTGGGCTACCCGCTGGCGTATTTCCTGTCGGAATTGCCCAAGCGCGCTGCCAACCTGTGCATGATTGCGGTGCTGTTGCCGCTCTGGACATCACTGCTGGTGCGCACCTACGCCTGGCTGGTGCTGCTGCAACGCAAAGGCCTGATCAACAACTGGGGGATTGATCTGGGGCTGTGGTCCGAGCCGCTGGCGCTGGTGCACAACATGACGGGCACCCTGATTGGCACCGTGCATGTGATGCTGCCATTTCTGGTGCTGCCCCTGTATGCCGCCATGCACGGCATCAACCGCGACTACCTCAAGGCCGCAGCCAACCTGGGGGCCACACCGGCGCGCACCTTCTGGCTGGTGTTCTTTCCCTTGTCTCTGCCAGGCATGGTCACCGGTGCGCTGATTGTTTTCATCCTGTGTCTGGGCTTCTACATCACACCGGCTGTTCTGGGCGGGGGCAAGGTCATCATGGTGTCCAGCCGCATTGCCAACGACATCGAGATCTTCTTCAACTGGGGTGCGGCCAGTGCCCTGGGCGTGGTCTTGCTGGCCCTGACCCTGGCCCTGATATGGGGTGCCTCGCGCTTCGTCGGCCTGGACGGCGTGCTGCGCGGCAAGGAAGCCACATGAGCTGGCTGCGCCGCCCCGCAACAGAGACGCAAATTGCACATGGTGCCAGGCTGTGGCTCTACGCCATTGCGGCGCTGGTAATGGTGTTTCTGGTGGTGCCCACCCTGCTGGTGATCCCCATGAGTTTTTCGGCCTCACAGTACCTGGAGTTTCCGCCGCGCCAGTGGTCGTTGCGCTGGTACCTGAGCTACTTCAATTCACCGGCCTGGATGCAGGCCACCGCCACGTCGCTGAAAGCCGGCTTGCTCACCGTGCTGGTCGCTACCCCCATGGGAACCATGGCGGCCTACGGCCTGGTGGTGTCCCGCATGCGGCATGCCGGTGCACTGACCCTGCTGCTGCTCACGCCCATGGTGGTGCCGGTGATTTTGATCGGCATCGGCGTTTTCTATGCCTACGTCAAGCTGCGCTTGAACAACACGCTGATCGGCCTTGTACTCGCACACAGCATGCTGGCCATTCCGGTAGTGATGCTGGTGGTGAGCTCTGCGCTGAAGACCTATGACCTGAATCAGGAGCTGGTGGCCCGCAGCCTGGGCGCATCGCGCTTCAAGGCCTTCATGCTGGTGACTTTGCCGCAAATCCGCTTCTCGGTGTTCAGTGGTGCCGTGCTGGCCTTTTTGACGTCGTTCGACGAAATCATTGTGTCGCTGTTTGTGTCCGGCGGCGACAACTCCACGCTGACGCGCAACATGTTCAATTCGTTACGCGACCAGGTGGACCCGACCATTGCAGCCATCTCTACTCTCATCATCGTGGTGACCACAGTGCTGCTGGTGGTGACGCAGTTCATGGGCAAGTCTGAGGCTAGGGACTGAGCCAGTCTGGCGCAGGTGCCTACAACGTGCCTGGCACCAGAGAATTGGTTGTGAAATGGGCCTCTCAACCCCGTTAAATAAGCTCTAACAGCTATTTAAAAGATAGCAATTTGCACGCAAAAAATGAGTATCAGCCTTGTGGAGTTGCGCGATGCAACGAAGCTGAGGTTTGACTCCATTGAACGCGATGAGAGTCCGGCATTACGGACAGATCAGGACGTAGCGGGCTTCAAGCAACAGGCAAGTCGCCAAACCGTGCCATTTTGTATTGTTTCGTATGTCATGCGATGCGATTGAGATGGCGTGTATGCTGCCTGATGCGATTGCTTGAAAAAGGTAGCTGCAGGTTTAGTGCGCGCATCCCGCCTATGGTTCACCTCAACAGTCAACCGGGCTCCAGCACGCTGACCAGGCGGCTCACAATTTCATCCGCGGTTATGGCATCCAGCGTCTCGATGTAACGTGCCGACCCCGCCAGCACACGCGCCTGAATGTCAAACGAACGCGCCTGATTGCAAACGGCCACACCCGTGGTGTCGCTACCCATCAACGCCACGGTCAAACCCTTCAGGCGCGCAAATGCACCGCCCGAGGTGACAGGCACCGTAATTGAGACACCCAGTTTGTTGATCTCCAGCGGAGTCACCACTACAAAGCGATGACGGTCCCTCATCTCGCGTCCGGCAACGGGATTGGGGTCAATCCAGTACACGTCCCCACGCTGCGGCACCCGCTTGGGTGAACTGCTAACGGTCATGCCAGTTCGCGTCCTACAGCATCACCTTCGCGAGACCACGCCGTTTCATCGTTCAGCGCCCTGATGGTTTTGGGAGTTGCCCCTTCCAGCAGTTGCGCCAGTGTGTAACGCTTGGCTCGGGTGGGCTTGGCAGGCACCATCACCAGCGCGCCATCACGCACATCCATTTGTAATTCTGTACCAATCTTGAGATCTAAACTTCTAAGGACTGAAGGCGGAATGGTGACGATCGCAGCACCGCCTTGTTTGCGCAGGGGCATGCACAGCATTGACTACTCCAAAAAATTTAAGCAATAGTAGCATAAAGCACTACAAAATGAATGCACCTTATCGACAGCCAGATTTCGTCATTTGAGGGCCGACTTCGCAAGCTCTTTTCCACAGAAATTCAAGCGGTCAAAGCGCCTGCCCCAGCCTCCCCACCCCCTCCACAATCTTCCCCACATCCGCCGTAGCAAAACTCAGCCGCAGCGTAGCCCGATCCACGTCCGTCGCATAAAACGGCGCACCCGGCACAAAAGCCACCAGCTTCTCAATCGCACGTTTGGCAAACTCGGCCGCATCGGCACCAGGCGCTGTAAGCCGGGTCCAAAAGAACATGCCGCCATGCGGCTGGCTGAAGGTGATGGCGTCGCCCAGGTCTTTTTTCAGGCAGTCGGCCATGGTCTGGGCGCGCTCGGCGTAGGTCTTGCGCACGGCGGCCAGCGCGGTGTCCATGCGGTTCAAGCCGAGGTACTGCGCGGCGATGGCCTGGGTCAGGTTGCTGGTGTGGGCGTCGCTGAACTGTTTGCACATCACGGCGTTGGCCAGCAGTTGCGGCTGCGCAATCATCCAGCCCACACGCAAGCCGGGGCTCAGCACTTTGCTGAAGGAGCCGCAGTAGGCAATCCATTCGCGTGAGCCGGGCACCTGGTCGCTCATGGCCAGCATGCTCGGCGGCGGTCTGTCCTCCACACTTTGGCCAAAATACAGCTCGCCATAAGGGTCGTCTTCCACCACCAGCACTTTGTATTGCGCGGCAAGTTCCAGCACGCGCTTGCGGCGCGCCAGGCTCAGCATGGCGCCGCTGGGGTTGCCGAAGGTGGGCACCAGGTAGACGAGCTTGGGTTTGTGTTCAACGATGAGTTTTTCCAGCGCGTCTACCTTCACGCCATCGGCGTCAATCGGCGCGCCGATCACGTTGGCACCATACAGGCGAAAGCACGGGATGGTGGCCAGAAAAGTGGGGCCTTCAACTATGACCTTGTCGCCTGGGTCGATCTTGGTTTTGCCAATCAGGTCCTGCGCCTGCTGGCTGCCGGTGGTTGTGATGATTTCTTCTGGCTTCGCGGTGATGCCTTTCTTGGCCATGTGGCCGCTCA
>JANOAP010000347.1:0-3037 GCA_031411175.1 Rhodoferax sp.
CAGGAAAATTACCGTGTGCCCCAAATCCTGCAACTGGCGCATCTTGTTCAAGACTACCGTGTGGCCAATGTGGATGTCGGGTGCCGTGGGGTCCAACCCGAGCTTGATGCGCAGCGGCACGCCCGTCGCCTCGGACCGGGCGAGCTTCTTGAGCCAGTCTTCCTGCGGAATCAGCTCTTCACAACCGCGCAGGGACACGGCCATCGCCTCGCGGACGCGGTCTGTTACAAGAAACTGGGGCGCTGCCGGGGCTATGGCTTGATTCATAAGGGTTTTTCCAGATGCCGAGGGGTTCGGGCAGATATACTCGCTACTCTTGCTTGCTTGGCTGTCCGTGCGCTGCGACACTTAGCGATTCGAGCAATCCCGGATTTTAGTTGCTGGGCAGACCCTGAAAACCGTCTGTCGGCCCGTTTCACATAACGGGCGATCTTTGGAACCCATCTTTTGCCAACCAATTCGTCCTTCGACACGAACGCCTTTCTGACTTCAGTCGGGCAAACCCTTCAAAAGCACCCCAAGCGGCTCACAACATTGATAGCTGTGCTGGCCTTGGGTGGCGCAGGCGGTGCATTCGCTATCGCCTCACTGGCCCCTGATGCAGCCGATCTGCCGGTACGCAACGTGCTCGAGGCCGTACAACCGCTGGTGACGCTGACCTCGACAGACCAGAGTGACACCAACGGGCGGGAAGCCCCTGCGTTGACGCTCTATCGCTCAGATACTACCCGTCCCAGTGACACAGCCGACACGCTGCTCAAGCGTTTGGGCGTCAACGACCCCTTGGCTGCGGCATTTTTGCGCACCGACGCCGACGTCCGGCGAAGCCTGTGGGGCCGTGCGGGTCGCAATGTGACCGCTGAAGCCAGTGCAGACAACACCCTGCTCAAGCTGTCAGCCCGCTGGACACCGAGTGACGATGGCAATTTCACCCGTCTGGTGGTGGAGCAAACGCCAACTGGTTTGAAGTCGCGCCTTGAAACCGCCCCCCTGAGCGCCACGACGCGTCTGGCCAGTGGCACCATCCGGTCTTCTCTGTTCGCAGCCACGGACGAAGCGCGGCTGCCCGATGCCATTGCCACCCAGGTGGCCGAGATCTTCTCGGGCGACATTGACTTCCACCGTGCGCTGCGCAAGGGCGATCGTTTCTCGATCACCTACGAAACGCTTGAGGGTGATGGCGAGGCGCTGCGCACCGGCAAGGTATTGAGCGCCGAATTTGTCAACAACGGCAAGACCTATCAGGCCATGTGGTTTGCCCAGGCGGGGCAAAAAGGTGGCTACTACACGCTGGACGGCCAAAGCCTGCGCCGCGCTTACCTGGCCTCGCCCATGGAGTTTTCTCGGGTCACCAGCGGCTTCAAAATGCGTTTCCACCCGATATTGCAATCCTGGCGGGCCCATCTGGGCGTGGATTACGCAGCCCCCACGGGCACCCCGGTGCGCAGCGTGGGCGATGGCGTGATCGAGTTCGCGGGCGTGCAAAACGGCTTCGGCAATGTGGTGTTCGTGAACCATGGCAACCACAACACCACGGTGTATGCCCACTTGAGCCGCATCAATGTGCGCAAAGGCGAAAAAGTGAGCCAGAGCCAGACGATTGGCGCAGTGGGTTCCACTGGTTGGGCCACCGGGCCACACCTGCATTTTGAATTTCGCGTCAATGGCATTCACCATGACCCGCTGACGATTGCACGCCAGAGTGAATCTGTGCCAGTCACGGCGGCATTGAAACCCCAGTTTGACCTGGGTGCCTCCCTGGTACGGGTTGCGCTGGCAGCGGCCGGGTCCATGCAGCGGGCCACAGCCGAATAGGTTGTTGCCCGTGGTCTGAGCGGCCCAGGCCCATGCGCGAGCTCTACATTGGTCTCATGTCGGGCACGTCGCTGGATGGCGTGGACGGCGTGCTGGTTGAAGAATCATCCCGGGTCATCGCCCATAGCTACGCCCCCTTCCCTCCCTCGCTGCGCCAGGAGTTTCTTGCGCTCAATACGTCGGGAAGCGATGAAATCCACCGCGGCGCGCTGGCAGCCAATGCATTGGCCCGCGTTTATTCCCAAGTCGTGTCTGATCTGCTCGCCCAGGCGAAGGTCGCCCAAAGTGACGTCACGGCCATTGGTGCCCACGGCCAGACCGTTCGCCATCGCCCACAGGAGTTTGACGTCATCCAATCTTTTACGGGCAGCATGGCCGGCGGCTATACCGTGCAACTGAACAACCCGGCCCTGCTGGCCGAGCTGACAGGCATTGACGTCGTGGCCGATTTCCGCAGCCGCGACGTGGCAGCCGGTGGCCAGGGCGCGCCCCTGGTGCCCGCCTTTCACCAGGCGGTGTTTGGGCAAGCGCATGAGGCCGTGGCCGTGCTCAATATCGGCGGCATCTCCAACATCACGTTGCTGCCGCCACTCGACCTGCAACCCGCCGGTGAGGTGATCGGTTTTGACTGCGGCCCTGGCAACGCTCTGATGGACCATTGGTGCCAGCAACACACCGGCCAGGCCTTTGATTCAGGCGGCCAATGGGCGGCCAGCGGTCAAGTGAATGAGGGCTTGCTGAAGGCCTTGCTGGACGAGCCTTACTTCACAAAACCACCACCCAAGAGCACCGGGCGGGATTTGTTCAACCTGCCTTGGCTGGCGGACAAACTGGCCGGTTTTGACAAAGTCGCCCCCGTTGATGTGCAGGCCACATTGACGGAATTGACCGCCAGCGCTTGTGTGACTTGCTTGACCAGCTATGGCGTTGATAGCAGGCAGCTGATTGTGTGCGGTGGTGGCGCAATGAACACCTTCTTGCTGGAGCGGTTGCAGGCACGCTTGCAAAAGGTGACCGTCACCACCTCTGAGGCTTTTGGCCTGCCACCTTTGCAAGTGGAAGCCGCCGCCTTTGCCTGGCTCGCACGCAAAGCCATCAGGCGGGAAACGGGCAGCTTGCCAAAAGTAACGGGCACCCGCGGTGCCCGCATATTGGGTGCAATCTACCCGGCCTGACATAAGTGCCCCACGTTCAACCACCACGTGTAGCTCTCTGCCCCCTC
>JANOAP010000348.1:0-4310 GCA_031411175.1 Rhodoferax sp.
AACATCACACCGATCTTCATACGGATCTGGTTGATGAAGATCACCATCGTGTTGGTGCGCTTGATGCTGCCGGTCAGCTTGCGCAGCGCCTGGCTCATCAGCCGGGCCTGTAGGCCGGGCAGCGAATCGCCCATTTCGCCCTCCAGCTCGGCCTTCGGTGTCAAAGCCGCAACCGAGTCGATCACGATCAGGTCAACCGCGCCCGAACGCACCAGGCTGTCCACAATCTCCAGCGCCTGCTCGCCGGTATCGGGCTGGCTGATCAGCAGCTCCTGCAAATTCACACCGAGTTTTTGGGCGTACTGGATGTCCAGCGCGTGTTCGGCATCCACAAAGGCGCAGGTGCCAGCCAGTTTTTGCATTTCCGCAATGACCTGCAGGGTCAGCGTGGTTTTGCCAGAAGACTCCGGGCCATAAATTTCGACCACCCGGCCGCGTGGCAGGCCACCCACGCCCAAGGCGATGTCCAGCCCCAGCGAACCAGTGGAAACCACCTGGATGTCTTCAATCACCTCGCCTTCACCCAGGCGCATGATGGTGCCTTTGCCAAACTGCTTCTCAATCTGGGCCAGCGCCACTTGCAGGGCCTTTGCTTTTTCGGTGAGGGCGGCAGGGGTAGCGGGGTTGAGGCCTTTAACGGGTGCGTCCATGAAAATCTCCTTGAAAATCAAACAGTTGGGTTAAATTTGCGTCTGGCATAGAGTCTGGCATTAACAACAGGCTGGATGCTTGAACAGTAGTTTAACGTGGCAAGTTGAAATTGGTAAACACTTTTTTTAGTCAGTTTAATTTACTATTTACCCATGGCCGAAATCAATGCAAACGATGCCTGGCGACAAACCCATCTTGGTTACCTGATGGGCCGCGCCTTGCAAAAATTTGATGCCCGCGTGCTGACCTTTATGGCGCACAACATTGAAGTGCCCCTGGCCCTGAGCAACCTGGCAGCACGCGGGCAAGTCAGCGCCGCACACATCCACATCACACGCCACTTGCCGTTGGCAGGGTCACGGTTGACCGATCTGGCCGCCAGCGCGGGCATAACCAAGCAGGCCATGGGCACGCTGGTGAGCCAGTGCGAAGCCTGGGGGCTGGTCACCCGCACGCCTGACACGCGTGACGCGAGGGCCCGCCGCGTGGTGTTCACCCCCACCGGCTTGATCTGGCTCAGGGCATTCCAGGATGCCGTGGCGCAAACTGAAGACGAGTTGCGCCAAGCCGTGGGCGCGCAGGTGGCCACCGTCATCGCAATTGGGCTGGAGGCATATGCGGCCTAGAATTGACTTGACACTACGGGCGCAGCCAAGCACTGCCCTCAACCGGATTAGGAGACTTTGATGCGTATCTTGATTGCCGAAGACGACCAGGTTCTTGCCGACGGGCTACTGCGCGCCCTGCGCAGCAGTGGTGCGGCGGTAGACCACGTGGCCAGCGGCACCGAGGCCGATGCGGCGCTGATGACCAATACCGAGTTTGACCTGCTCATCCTCGACCTGGGTTTGCCGAAAATGCACGGCCTGGAGGTGCTGAAGAAGCTCCGCGCCCGCGGCTCATCGCTGCCCGTGCTGATTTTGACCGCCGCAGACAGCGTGGACGAGCGCGTTAAAGGGTTGGACTACGGTGCCGACGACTACATGGCCAAACCGTTTAGCCTGCAGGAGCTGGAAGCCCGCGCACGCGCGCTGATCCGCCGGGGCGCCGGGGCCACCAGCAGCACCATCAAACATGGCCCGCTGACCTACGACCAGGCCGGTCGCGTGGCCACTATTGACGGCAAGATGGTGGAGCTGTCGGCCCGCGAGCTGGGCTTGCTGGAAGTGCTGTTGCAACGCGCGGGCCGGCTGGTCAGCAAAGACCAGCTGGTAGAGCGCCTGTGTGAGTGGGGTGAAGAGGTGAGCAACAACGCCATCGAGGTCTACATTCACCGCCTGCGCAAAAAGATTGAAAAAGGCCCGATTCGAATCGCCACGGTTCGGGGCCTGGGCTATTGCCTGGAGAAGATTCAGCCTTGAAGCTATTCCAGCGCGAGCAGCGCTCGCTGTTCGGCGAAATCCTGGACTGGATGCTGACGCCACTGCTGCTGCTGTGGCCCATCAGCCTGGTGCTGACCTGGCTGGTGGCGCAGGGCATTGCGGGCAAGCCGTTTGATAGGGCGCTGGAATACAACGTGGGTGCGCTGGCGCAACTGGTCACCGTCAGCAACAACAAGGTGCAGTTCAACTTGCCATTGCCCGCGCGCCAACTGCTGCGCGCTGACGATGCAGACAACGTGTACTACCAGGTGCTGGGCGCGCGTGGGGAGTTTCTCAGCGGAGAGCGCGAGCTGCCCATGCCGCCCGAAGAAGAAAAGGCGATCCCCGGCGAAGTACGCCTGCGCGATGCCGAGCTTCGTGGCAACGACATCAAGGTGGCCTACATGTGGGTCAAGCTCGACTTGCCGGGCTCCAGACTGGCCCTGGTGCAGGTGGCCGAAACGCTGGAAAAACGCTCGGTGCTGGCCACGGAAATCATCAAGGGCGTGATGCTGCCCCAGTTTGTGATCCTGCCCATGGCCGTGCTGCTGGTCTGGCTGGCGTTGGTGCAGGCGATCAAGCCGCTGCACCAGCTGGAGGAGCGCATACGCGCCCGCAAACCCGACGACCTGAGCCCGCTGGACATCGAAGCCGTGCCGCTGGAAGTAGCCCCCCTGGTGTCATCGGTCAACGACCTGCTGATGCGTCTTACCGACTCCATCACGACGCAAAAACGCTTTCTGGCGGATGCGGCGCACCAGCTCAAAACACCCCTGGCGGGGTTGCGCATGCAGGCCGATCTGGCGCAGCGTGAAGGTGCCAATACCGAGGAACTGAAGCAGTCTTTGCGGCTGATTGGCCGCTCCAGTATTCGGGCCACCCACACCGTGAACCAGTTGCTGGCCCTGGCGCGTGCCGAGAGCAGCGGCGCGGCCATGACCCGCCAACCCTGTGACCTGGCCGCGCTGACGATGGAAGTGGTTCAGGATTGCGTCCCGCGCGCCATGGAAAAGCGAATTGATCTGGGTCTGGAAGGTGCCCAACCAGGGGCGGTGGGCGTGATGCTGGACGGCAACCCGACCTTACTGCAGGAGCTGATTCGCAATCTGGTGGACAACGCCATCAACTACACGCCGTCCACGGCTGAAAAGCCCGGCGTGATCACCGTGCGGGTGCTGGCGGACAGGTTTGGCAAGGCGCTGGTGCTGCAGGTTGAGGACTCAGGCCCGGGCATCCCTGTGGCCGAGCGGGAACTGGTGTTTCAGCCGTTCTACCGGGCCTTGGGCACGGAGGCCGATGGCTCGGGCCTGGGCCTGCCCATCGTGCTGGAGATTGCCCATCAGCACCACGCAACCGTCACGCTTGAAGAAACCCGGCCCGGCCAGCCATCGCCCGGTGCCCTGTTCAGCGTGCGCTTTTTGGCCCAGACGGTGGAAGCGCCGGCCTGAAAAATATCAACGGCAGGTCCGCAGTGTTTTGCCTGCCAGCAGCGGTTTGATCTCCTCCAGCCGGGCCTTGATGGCGTCATCGACCGCCGGTATTTTCAGCAAAGACCCGCGGAACTCGGCGCGCTCCTGCACCACACGGGCCGTGCGCACGCCACGCTGGCTCAAACCCGCAAGCGCTGCGGTGGCGGCCGCCTGAGTTTCAAACCCGCCCAGCGACAGGCCAATTTCCAGCGACGGGTTGCTAAGCGGCTCAAACCGCAGGTTCAGCGACGCCAGCTCGGCACGCTTTTTCGCCAATGCGTCGGCATTGGGGTACTTGCCCATGTAGACGATCCAGCGCGCGGGCTCCACCGCGCCATCCAGCAGCCAGGTGCCCACGGGTAAAGCCGACTCCAGTGTGCTGCGCAAACGGGTGGTCTGGGCGTCACTGAAAACACCGGCTTGCAGGCATTCGGCAGGCTTCGCCGCCACCGGGGGTGCGGCTTCCGCGCGGTGGGCCTCATCGGGCTTGAGCAGCCGGATAGCCTCCGGGCGAAGCTGCTGCGCCACCCGCTGCGGCTCGGCGTGTGAGGCAGGCGCAAACCCATAGCCCCGCAACAGGCCATTCGACCAGGCGTAGTAGGCGCCGTTGGCCAGCACCAGAAACAAAACCAGAAATCTCAACATCGGATGATTCAGACGGGTGTTGCAGAAGGGGCAAGAGGCGCAGACGAAGCCGGGCGTACGCTGACCTCTGAACTCGTGATCTTTTTCAAACCCTGCGCAGTATGCAGCAACAGGGCACCAGCCTCGTCCACGCCACGAGCGGTGCCCTGAATGCCTTGCGCGCCTTGCACGTCGCCACTGAGGC
>JANOAP010000349.1:0-3708 GCA_031411175.1 Rhodoferax sp.
CATGACCGACGAAAACCGAAATGAGTTTTACTGGCACCCTACGCCTATTTTTGAAGAAGGCTTGGCGATATTTGCCCTGAGCGACGCGCCCGCTGACAACCTGAGTGCCAAAGACCTGGAGGGAAGCACCGTAGGCATCACCACCGGGTACACCTATCCGTCAGACTTTATGCGCAACCTCAAGATCAAAAAGTTTGAGGCCAATTCTGATGACCACCTGGTCAAGATGTTGATGGCTAAACGCGTCAAGTTCGTGGTGATGAATACACTGCCCGGTCTGCTGCGCATCAAAAATGACAAGGCCACGGCGGGCAAGATTAAACCCGTGGGTTTACTGAGTAAAGACGGCTTTTGGCTCAATTTTTCAAAATCGCACCCGGATGGCAAACGCCTTTCCGAGGTGTTTGAGGCGGGCCTGCAGGAGTTCAAAAAGAGTGGTCAATATGACAAATTGAACACTGACTTCCGCGCGCGACTGGGGGTTCCTCCTTGACGACCATGTCCGCCTCAGCAAAGCGCCCCGGAGCATAAATGCGCTTGCAGATTAATTCGGTTCCGTGGCCGTGAACTGGCACAGCATACGATTTCGGCTGAACCTGCTGTTTGCCCTGCTGGTATCCGTACTATTGGGTGGGTTTGGTGCCTGGACTTATTTTGACAGCCGTACGCAACTGCTCGACCGGTATGAAGCTGACCGCGCGGCATTGCGCCAGCGCCTGGAGGTCAACCTAGCCTCCCCTATGTGGCGGCTGGACAAGGAAACCCTGGGCAGCAACCTTGATGCCGAACTCAAGATCCCCGTCATCAGCATCACCGTGCGTGAAGACAAGTTGGGCGAACCATTTGCCGTGGTTTCATCGGCAACCAAGCGGGGCAGCCAGGGCATCGGGGACACAATGGAATTTCCGCTGTCCATCTTCCGGGATGGCAGCCTGTTGCCGCTGGGGTTTGTAACCGTGGTGACGACGCGCGACGAAATCGACGCGGCCTTGCGCCGCCTGGTGCGGGCACGTGTGACCGAGGTGGTCTTGCTGGTGGCGGTGCTGCTGTTGATTTTGTCCCGGGCACTGCGCGAGCTGGTATTGCGCCCCATTGATGCTCTGAAAAGTGCGCTCACGCAAGCTGCCGGCTACAAAGATGTCAACACTGATCTGAGTTTGCCCACGGGTCGAAAAGACGAGTTTGGTGATGTCAGCAAAAGTTTTGGCCTGATTGCCAACCGCCTATCTGAAGACTTGAAGCGCCAGGAGCGCAATGAGGCCGATTTGCGGCAGGCCTATGCCAGCCAGGTGGAGCTCTCGGCCCAACTGGAGATCAGCCGGGAGCGGGCCGAGGAAGCCTCCCGCGCCAAGTCTTCATTTCTAGCCAACATGAGCCATGAAATCCGTACCCCGATGAACACCATCATCGGCTTGTCACAACTGGCCCTGAAAACCGACCTGAATCCGCGCCAGCACGAATACATTGACCGGGTTTGCATCTCGGGTAACCATCTGCTGGGCATCATCAATGACATCCTGGATTTGTCCAAGATAGAGGCGGACAAGCTGGTGGTGGAGCAGGTGCCTTTTGAGCTGGATGTTCTGCTGTCCAACGTGTCGAACCTGGTGGCCGAAAAAGCCTTTGCCAAAGAGTTGGAACTTTTGTTCGACGTGGCCCCCGATGTGCCCCAGCAACTGCTGGGCGACCCGCTGCGCTTGGGCCAGATCATGATCAACTTCGCCAATAACGCGGTCAAGTTCACCGAAAAAGGCACCGTCTCGCTGGTGGTGCGTTTAGTGCGCGATGCGGCAGGTACTGCGGCAGATACAGCGGCAGGTTCCGCACTGCCCGAGGGGCAACTGCAGCTGTACTTTGCGGTCAAGGACACCGGCATTGGCCTCACGCCCGTGCAGCGGGATGCGCTATTCCAGAGTTTTCACCAAGCGGATACCTCGACCACCCGCAAATATGGCGGCACCGGCTTGGGGTTGTCGATATCCAAAAAGCTGGCGGAGTTAATGGGCGGCGAAGTGGGTGTGAGCAGTACACCGGGGGAGGGTAGCAATTTTTGGTTTACTGCCAGATTGGCGCTCAATACTGCTCAGCCGCTGGCGTCCGTGCTCGCGACCCGGCCCACCGCTATGTTCGCCGACGCGTCTTCGACATTGGATGCGCCCCCCGGGTCCACACAAGCCACCCCCCTGCAAGGCCTGCGCGTTCTGGTGGTAGACGACCACCCCTACGCCGTAACCGTGTTGTGCGATATGTTGAGCAACCTGGGCCTGGCAGCGGACAGCGCGGCGTCGGGTGCGCAGGCGCTAGACAAAATCCGGCACGCGGCCAGCCATGACCCGGCCAGCGGTTTGGCCTATGGCCTGGTGATTCTGGACTGGAGGATGCCGGACCTGGATGGCATTGAGACCGCCCGGCACATCCTGGCGCTGTCACTCAACCCAGCACCCCGGTTGATGCTGGCCACCGCGTTTGGCCGTGACGATGTGTTGCCGCTCGCCACGTCGTTGGGTATTGAAACGGTGCTGGTCAAGCCGGTGATCGCGACTTCGTTGCAGGCCACCTTGTGGCAGGTCATGCAAGTCCCGTTGACGCCGCCGGTAACACCGATGACGTCGGCCACCGGGCAACCCCTTAGCGCTCCACGCCACAGCCTGCACCCGCACAGCATGGGGCGGGTGGGTTATGCCAACGCGCTGGCCACTCTGGTGGGCACCCAAGTGCTGCTGGTGGATGACAACGAATTCAACCAGTACGTGGCTACCGAAATACTGGAGGCCGCAGGTTTTGTGGTGGACGTGGCAGACGACGGACTGATGGCGCTGAAGAAGGTGCAACTGAGCACTTATGACGTGGTGTTGATGGACATGCAAATGCCCGTCATGGACGGCGTGACCGCTACACGGGCCATTCGCCAGCTACCTGGCTGTGCGCTGTTGCCAATCATCGCCATGACCGCCAACGCCATGCAGCAGGATATTGATGCCTGCCTGGCCGCGGGCATGCAGGATGTAGTGACCAAACCCATTGCGACCGAGGCCTTGTGGGCGGCGATGTTGACCTGGGTGGTGCCCCGGCCTGCCGCTGCGCGGGAGGCACCAGCAATGCAGCAATCCACCAAGGAAGAGGTCAACCTGCCGTCGGGTATTGATGGGCTTGATGTGGCTCTGGGCCTGCAATACGTCAATGGCAGACGGGCCATGTACCTGGAGATGCTACGGCTGTTTGTGCTGGGTCAAAAGAGTCTGGGGGCAGACCTGCAGACGGCATGGGCCGGTGGTGATTTTCCTACCGCCGAACGCTTGGCCCACACCTGCAAAGGGGTCTCGGCATCGTTGGGGGCCACGGTGCTGCAGGGTTACGCAGCGGCAGTTGAAGATGCCTTGCGTTCCCATGCGCCACACGAGGTGGTACAACCGCAGGTCCTGGTACTGGTGCAGGCGCTTCAGACCTTGCTGGATCACCTGGAGCGCTTTTTGCCAGCCCCGAGTTCATCAGAGCCTCTTGCCGCCGCTGGCTTGGACCCTGTGATGCTTGACGACGTGTGTGCCCAGCTGAGGGAGCGGCTATTAAACGACTCCGCAGACGCAGTCGCGTTTGTTCTGCAACACGAAAACCTGCTGCGTGCAGCCTGGCCCGCCGTGTATGCACCCATGAACCGGGCGGTGCAAAATTTTGTGTTTTACGAGGCCCGGGAGATACAGCGGGGTGTTT
>JANOAP010000350.1:0-2568 GCA_031411175.1 Rhodoferax sp.
CGGTGATTTCATCATCGTCACCAACGCAGCCCAGCTGCGCGTTACCGGCGCCAAGCCGATTGACAAGGTGTATTACAGCCATTCCGGCTTCCCCGGTGGCATTTCCGCCATCAACTTCCGCGACATGCAAGCCAAGTTCCCCGGCCGCGCTTTGGAAAAAGCCGTCAAGGGCATGCTGCCCAAGGGCCCTCTGGGCTACGCCATGATCAAGAAGCTCAAGGTGTACGCGGGTGCCGAGCATCCGCACACCGCCCAGCAGCCCAAAGTGCTGGAAATTCCTGCTTTATCAAACGGGGTGGCTAAATGATCGGTGAATGGAACAACGGCACCGGCCGTCGCAAATCAAGCGTCGCCCGCGTGTTTCTGAAAAAAGGCTCAGGCCAGATCGTTGTCAATGGCAAAGCCATTGAGCAGTTTTTTGGTCGCGCTACCTCGATCATGATCTGCAAGCAACCCCTGTTGCTGACCAACCATGCTGAGACCTTTGACGTGATGGTCAATGTGGCTGGCGGTGGCGAGTCGGGCCAGGCTGGCGCTGTGCGACACGGCATTACCCGTGCCCTGATTGACTACGACGCAACGCTCAAGCCCGAGCTGAGCAAAGCCGGTTTCGTCACGCGTGATGCACGTGAAGTCGAGCGTAAGAAGGTCGGTTTGCACGGGGCCCGCCGTCGCAAGCAGTTCTCGAAGCGTTAATCTTCGCAGCCTTCAAAAACCGCCTACGACGTCAAGTCCGGGCGGTTTTTGCATTTGGGGCCGGTATTTACACCGGCCTGCTAGACTCAGTGCCCCCATGCCTGTAGCCTCATGCGTTTTCGTCTGCTTCGCCGTCGGTTGACCGTCAGTGCCCCGCGCATGTCGATTAACAGCGCCTTGCCCTGGCCGTTTCGCTGGGCCATGGCGGCGATTGTTCTGGGGTTTTGTGCGGCCATTGCACTGTGGGCGTTTGAGTTCGGCAAAGACATTGCGGGTCTGGATGCCGGCACCAAGGAGGAGCTGACCCGTGCCCGGGCCGAGGTGGTGACCTTGCGTAACGACCTCGCCATGGCCAAAGTGGCCAGAGATAAAGCGCAATCCGTGGCAGACACTGCAAGCACCCTGCTGACGACCGAGAAGGCGGCCCAGGAAGGCCTGGTGGCCCAAAACAAACAACTGGATTCTGACAATCGCAAACTCAAGGATGACCTGGGGTTTTTCGAGAAACTGATTCCGTCCAATGGCGTCGAAGGCATTGCCGTGCGCGGTTTTCAGGCTGAAGTGGTTGATGCGCGGCAGGTAAAATGGCAAGTGCTGTTGATTCAGGCGCAGAAGAACGCGCAAGAGTTCAAGGGGCGGCTGGAAGTGACATTTTCCGGCACGCAGAATGGCAAAGCCTGGTCGGCTGCCCTGCCCGGTGGTGCGCAGGAACTCAAATTCCGCCAATATGGCCGCACCGAAGGTGTGTTTGACCTGCCTGCTCAAACCACCGTGAAAAGTGTGTCAGTGAAGGTTCTAGAAGGCGCTGCCGTCAAGGCAACACAATCCATCAAACTGTAAATGTCCCAACCCGGAGATTCGCCATGTTCAACAAAAAGAAACAACCCCCCATCAAAAGCCTGATTGCCCAGGGCACCCAGATTTCCGGGGATATGGTTTTTTCTGATGGCCTTCGGGTGGATGGCACCATCATCGGCAACATTCGTGCGAGTGACGACGAGCCCAGCATTCTGGTGATTTCTGAATCGGCTTCGGTCGTTGGCGAGATCCAGGCGGACCACATCATCATCAATGGCTCGGTCAAGGGCCCGATTCATGCCGGCCTGATGCTGGAGTTGCAGCCCAAGGCGCGCATTGAAGGCGACGTGCGCTACACCGCGCTTGAAATGCATCAGGGCGCGCTGGTGGCGGGGCAATTACGCCCCATTGTGGCGGGCGAGGAAAAGCCCACACTGAAACTGGCGGCAAATAACGGCTGAATGAATTCCTGAGCGATTTGCTGTAGTATTCCCCCATTGAATTCAACGAAAGTTTTTATGAGCGCCGTTGCCGAAAACATCCAGACTGAAATGCCCCCCGCCCCGATCCTGTTCACTGACAGCGCGGCGGCCAAAGTAGCTGACCTGATCGCCGAAGAAGGCAACCCCGACCTCAAGCTGCGCGTGTTCGTGCAGGGCGGCGGCTGCTCCGGGTTTCAGTATGGTTTCACGTTCGACGAAATCACCAACGAAGATGACACCACCATGACCAAAAATGGCGTGTCGCTGCTGATTGATGCCATGAGCTATCAGTACCTGGTGGGTGCCGAAATTGACTACAAGGAAGACCTGCAGGGCGCGCAGTTCGTCATCAAGAACCCGAACGCCACAACCACCTGTGGCTGCGGCTCCAGCTTTTCGAACTGAGCTGCAACCCGGGGCTCCGGGCCGCCCCAAGCCGGGTTCGCCCCTTGAGGGGGCAGAGAGCTACACGTGGTGGTTGAACGTGGGGCACTTATGTCAGGCCGGGTAGATTGCACCCAATATGCGGGCACCGCGGGTGCCCGTTACTTTTGGCAAGCTGCCCGTTTCCCGCCTGATGGCTTTGCGTGCG
>JANOAP010000351.1:0-5497 GCA_031411175.1 Rhodoferax sp.
ACGACGTGCTGCGACAGCTCGGACGTGTGCAGCTTCAGTGCGGATGATTTCGATGACGCCAGCGTGCCGTGCATTTCTTCCTGGATGGCTGAGAGCAGCATCTGGCGTGAACCCTTGGCCGATGCCTGCGCCATAAAGAGCCGCTCCTGTAACGCATGAATGCTGGGCAGGCCAGGGTTGGTTTTCATTTTTTCCGCCAGCAGCTCTGCCACCTGTTCAAGCTGGCGTGCCAGACGCGGCACCGTCGCGGGCGAAAGGCGCTCGCGGTCCAGCAAAAACTTGGCGCATTTCCAGCCTTCGCCTTCTTCGCCGACCAGGTATTTGGTGGGCACACGAACATTGTTCAAAAACACCTCGTTCACGTGATGCCACTGGTCAATGGTGTGGATCTGGCGAATCTCTATGCCGGGTGTATTGAGCGGTACCAGAAGTAGCGAAATGCCGGCCTGCTTGCGGCCTTCACTCGACGTGCGTACCAGGGTGTACATCATGTCGGCTTCATGCGCGTGGGAAGTCCAGATCTTCTGCCCATTGAGCACGTAGTCGTCACCATCCCGTACCGCAGTTGATTTGAGGGATGCGAGGTCAGACCCCGCGCCGGGTTCCGAGTAACCCTGGCACCAATGTTCGGTGCCATCCAGAATGCGTGGCAGGAAACGGCTCTTGATTTCAGCGCTGCCGAAATGCATGATGACCGGGCCGATGTGGCCAATACCGTGGTGGTATTGCGGTGGGCAGTCTGCCGCAGCCGTGACCTCTTCGAACAGGTACCGCTGCTGCAAGTCCCAGCCGGTACCACCATATTCGACCGGCCAGTTCGGTGCGGCCCAGCCCTTGGCGAACAAGGCCTTTTGCCACGCGCTGTATTCCTTGCGCGACATCTTCTGGTTGCTGCGTACCGCTTCTTTCAGGGGTGCGAGCTCAGGTGATTCTGTGAATTTCACCAGTTGCTGGTGGAAGCTTGCATAAGGGTCCGCAACTGCCACGGCCGTTTCAGCCGATTTTGGAAGGAGCGTGTTGGTCTGTGTCATGAGGGCTATCCGGTGGATTGGTGATCGTCGGTCAGTGGTAGCTGCGGCCGCCGTCAACGGCCAGGGCAATGCCTGTCACAAAGGAGGATTCGCCGCCGGTGAGGTAAAGGGCAGCGCGGGCAATCTCGACGGCCTCGGCCACTCGGCCCAGCGCGTAGCGCGTGCCGACCTGGGTGCGCAATACTTCGGCGCTGTAGCCCGCGCGCACCATCGGTGTGTCGGTAGCACCCGGGCAGATGGTGTTGACGCGAATTGGTGCCCATTCCATCGCCAGTGTTTTTGACAGAGAGATCACGCCGGCTTTGGATGCGGCGTAAGCGCCCCGGCGCACGAAGGGTTGCAGGCCCTGGCCCGACGAGAAATTCACAATGGTGCTGTCCTGCACCTGTTCCAGCCACGGCAGGCAGGCGCGGCACACCTGGAAGGTACCGGTGAGGTTGATGTCGATCACGCGGCGCCAGTCGTCCAGAGTCACGTCGCTTAGCAGGTCGGTGTTGGAAACACCGGCCGCGTTGACCAGCCCGTCGATGCCGCCCATGGCGGCAGCGGCGCGGGCGACCGCGTCGTTGACGGACTTTTCGTCGGCAATATCAGCTTTCAGCATAATGCCCTGGCCGACCTTAAACCAGGACAGCATGCCTTCCTCGTTGCGGTCAATACCCGCAACCTGCGCGCCTTCGGCCACGAACAATTGGGCGATGGCGGCACCTATGCCCGAGCCAGCGCCGGTCACAACAACGCGTCGGCCTTTCAGCCTGCCCAGTGCGGGCACTTCAGGGATGGATGTGGTGGTGGGTTTCATGGGTCAGTCCAGTCGGATCTTGCGTTCGCGAATCACCGGCCCCCAGGTGTCCAGGTCTTTTTTCAGGTACGCCGCAAACTCGGCCTGCGACATCAACAAGGGCTCAACCCCGGTTTTGTAGATGGCGTCATGCACGTCTTTGGTTTCCAGTACCGAATTCACATCGGCATAGATCTTTTTTTGCAGATCGAGCGGCGTGGAAGAGGGGAGAAACATGCCGAACCAGCCGCCTGCCGTGAAGTCTGCAAGGGCAGGCACGCCTGATTTTGAAATTGGCACGACGCCAGGCGCGCGGGCAACGGGTTTGGTGCTGCCAATGCCCAGCAGCTTGAGCTTGCCGCTGTTTACAAAGCTCATCGTGGCAGCCGAGTCAAACAGGGCGTTCACCTGGCCTCCGACCAGATCGTTGATGGCCGGGCCATTGCCTTTGTAGGGCACGTGGATCATCTCAATGCCCGTGCGCCACGCAAACATTTCGGCGGCGATGTGCGGGCTGGAGCCATTGCCAGACGAGGCAAACGTGAGCTTGCCGGGGTTGGCTTTGGCATAGGCGATGAGCTCGGGCACATTGTTCACGGGTACCGCCGCGTTGACGTACAGGTAGCTGTACGAGTCACCCAGCATGGCCAGCGGTGCCAGAGCCTGCGGGTTGTAGGGAAGGTTGGGCACCAGGACCTGGTTGGCTGTGTAGCCAAAAGCCGTAATCAACAAGGTGTAGCCGTCACCCGGCGCGCGGGCGGCGGCGGCTGTGCCAATCACCGTACCGGCACCGGGCCGGTTGTCGACCACGACAGGCTGCTTCCATTTGTCTGCCAGGCGCAGTGCCACCGCACGGGCGAGGATGTCAGTCAGACCCCCAGCGGCATAAGGCACGATGATTTGAATCGGTTTTGTGGGGAAGGCCGGGGCGGTTTGCGCGCCAGCCCATGGGGTGCCCAGCAGGGCAAGAGAAGCAATGGCGGCGAGCCAGGCGGTGGTGATGCGTCGTGTGAACATGGGTGAGGTGCTCCTTGGTTTACATTATTTTACCGTTCGGCAGGTAAGTTAAATAATAGTATTAACCCTAATAGGGGTGCCATTCCCCGAAAACTTCCTGGTTACCTGTTTTACCTGTTGATTGCGCGCCAGACGTGCGCTGCACCGGCGCTATGCCGGTGCGCGCGGTCAGTTCGTTGTACGCGACTGGAGCCCGTGCAGGGCGATGTCCAGGTACTGATCGACGACCTCACGGATCGACAGTGCCCCTTTGGGGTTGTGCCAGCGGGTGAGTTGATTCAGCACCGAGAGCAAAAAGCGACCGATCATGGCAACGTTGCCGGGCCGGAACTGGCCTGCCTTGATGGCGTCTGCAATGCAGGCGCGAAGCAAGGCTTCGTACTCGTTGCGCAAAGCGATGGTGAGTTCGCGGGGCTCACTCTCACCGACCATCCAGAACGCGTTGGAGCCCGCCATCCAGGAGTCCCGGTCGGCATCCATGAAGTCGGCTGAGACCAGCATGAACTGGCGAACCTTTTCAAGCGGTGCCTTGACGGCATCCACCTCGGCGCGCACCGAGTCAATCAAGGCGCGCAGGGCATCCAGAACGATGCGGTGGTAAAGCGCTTCCTTGTTGGGGAAGTGGTAGTACAGCGCGGCCTTGGTGATCTTTGCTTCTTCGGCAATGTCACGCAGCGAGGTGCCTTCATAGCCGCGCCTGGCAAACAACCGGCAGGCGATGCCGATGATCTGTTCCTGCCGGTTGTCTACCCGGAGCCTGACGGATTCTGTTGTCGGTGTGCTGTCTTCCGTCAAAGGACGATTTGCCATCGTGGGCCCATATTCTTTCTGATGGAAAAAGTATAGGCGAACTTGAATGCTTGCCTGATGCTTGGGTTATGACGCGTGCGCTCGCACCGCACGCCTGAGAATTAACGGCCAGTGTAGACCGGAGCGCGTTTCTCAAGAAACGCGCGTTGCGCTTCTTTGGAATCTTCAGTCTTGGAGAGCGCTACCGTGTTGCCCTGTTCATAGCGGTAAGCATCTCGGGTCGGCATCACTTCGGTCATGCGTGCAGCTTCTTTGGCCAGGCGCATGGCAATCGGGCTCTTCGAAGCGATTTCCTTTGCAAGTTCCATGCAATAAGGCATGAGCTCGGCGGCGGGCAGGCAGGCTTCCACCAGGCCGAGACGGTACAGCTCCTGGCCCGAAACCTTCATGCCGGTGTAGAACATGCGCCGGGTGCGCGACTGGCTGAAGAACTTCCGAACGAAGGTGACACCACCCGCAAGGCCGACATTGATTTCTGGCATGGAGACATAGGCATCCTCGGAAGCCACCCAAATGTCTGCGGCCATCACCAGGCCAAAGCCTGCACCCATGGCCGGGCCGTTGATGGCGGCGATGATGGGCTTGGAGCATTCAACCAGGGCGAAGTAAGACTCCCGGACACGCCGGTTGTGGGCGCCATAAGCACCGGGCGTATCGGCAAGGTTGGGGCGCTCCCGGATGTCGGCACCGGCTGAAAAAGTCTTGCCCGAACCCGTCAGCACGATGCAGGCCACGTCGGCCCGGTCTGACAGCACGTCAAACACACGGGTGATTTCTTCGCGCAGTTCCGCGTTCTGGGCGTTGACGGGCGGGCGATTCAGTGTGACGACGGCTACGCCAGCGTCAACAGTCAGCGTGATGGTTTTCAGTTCCATAGGGTTCTCCTGTTTATAAAATGAGTGAGTTGCAATGTGGCTTATCTGGCAATTTTACCTGCCGGACGGTAAAATTTAAACAAATATTAACCTGTCGTGGGGTGACATGCAAGTTTTCCAGTCGTCAAAGATGGGTTTCAAAGTCGCCATAGCGACCGGACATGACATCACGTGCCTGCACCGTGACCCGCTTGCCAGCGACTCCCGGCTGCTAACCCCATGAGCGCGCCTGTAGACCCGCTGCGTCACCAGCCCTACTTTCCGGCTTTGCGGCCTGAGTGGCTGGCTCTTCATCACGAGGAGGTGATCGATCCCGAGCTGCGCATCGTGGACGCACACCATCACCTGTGGGAAACGCCGGGGTTTGCTTACGCGTGCGGTGAGCTGCTGGCTGATGCGCGCAGCGGGCACAACGTCCGCACAACCGTTTTTGTCGATTGCGGATCGCACTACCGCGAGTTGGGGCCAGAGGCACTGCGACCCGTCGGTGAAACAGAATTTGTGGTGACCCAAACGGCGGCGCGCATGCAGGGAGAAGCCAGGTTGTGTGCCGGTATTGTGGGTTGGGCTGACCTGCGACTGGGTACCGGCGTTCAGCAGGTGCTGGAGCAACACATCGAAGCGGGGCAGGGGCGCTTTCGCGGCTTGCGCAGCCGCGCTACCTGGCATGCGGACCCGGTGTTGAATCCGGCGGTGGGTTCAGCGAATGGGGGTCAGCCCGGCCTGCTGCTGGAGCCGCCGGTCCAGCAGGCTGCAAAATTACTCGGTCAGTTGGATTTGTCACTCGACGTGTGGGTGTTCCACACGCAGCTCCAGGATGTAGCGCGCCTTGCTGAAGCTTGCCCGGAAACCCGTTTGGTGCTCAACCATTGTGGTGGCCCTGTCGGCGTCGGGCCATTCCAGGAGCGGCGTAGCGAAGTCTTCAGGGACTGGCATGCAGGCATGCGCGCATTGGCTGCACACGACAACATCGTGGTCAAACT
>JANOAP010000352.1:0-4326 GCA_031411175.1 Rhodoferax sp.
CCCAGGGAGAGCTGATTGACGGGTTCAGAGAGTTGCCCGCCTGGCAGGGCCGCCAGCCCGACCGGGGGCCCTACGCAGCGCTGGTCGACTTATACGACGACACCTACCGGGGCGACCCGGTGCGTGTGGCGGTGCTGCTACAACCCGTGGCCATGGACCGCGCCCGCGTGATGGCCGTGGTGCAGGTGGCCGAAACACTGGAACTGCGCCGCACCCTGGCGCGCCAGATTCTGATTGACACGCTGTGGCGACAAGCCGCCCTGGTGGCCGTGATTGCCCTGGTAGTGATTGTGGTGGTGCAGCGCGCCACCCGGCCCGTGCGCCGCCTTAGCGCCGAATTGCAAGCCCGCCCCACAGGCGACCTGACCCCCCTGCAAGCCCCCGGCGCACCCCGCGAGCTGGTGCCCCTGGTGGAGGCCACCAACGGCATCATGGCGCGCCTGACCGACCTGCTGGACCTTCAGAAGCGCTTCGTGCGCGACGCCTCGCACCAGCTGCGCACACCGCTGGCCGTGCTGAAGGTGCAGGTGCAGTCTGCCCTGCGCGGCGACGTGGCCCCTGCCCAGGCGCTGGCCGAGATCAGCCACACGGTGGACCGCGCCACCGCGCTGGCCAACCAGATGCTGGCCCTGGCCAAAGTGGAGCAGTTGCGTCAGCAGGTGGCATCCACCGTGGTCGACTGGGCACCCGTGCTGCGCGAGATTGCGCTGGATGTGTCGGCGCTGATTGCGCACAAAGACATCGACTTTGAAATCGTCACCACCCCGGCCCCGGTGCGCACCCACGAATGGATGCTGCGTGAACTGTGCCGCAACCTGCTGCACAACGCCATTCGCCACACGCCACCCGGTGGCACGCTGGTGGTACGCCTGGTGTGCGACGCCCGCTACGGCGCGCTGGTCATCAGCGACAGTGGTTCCGGCATTTCATCTGAGTTGCGGGAGCGGCTGTTTCAGCCGTTTTCAGCGGGCGAGCAGCATTCGGGCTCCGGGCTGGGGCTGGCTATCTGTCAAGAGATTGCGTTGGCGTTGGGTGGAACCATCAGCCTGGACAACCGCATCGAACTTGGCCGGGTGGTGGGGCTGGATGCGACCGTGCGGTTACCGCTGGTATCCACCTGATGCCTTGAAGATTCACAAGACCCATCCCGTCATTTCTTTCAACATAAGGACACCCCATGAAAATAGTTGCAACCGCCCTGACCCTGCTCGGCATCGCCGTCGGCAGCCAGGCCCTGGCACAGGCCTACCCCACCAGCTCCGTCACCCTGGTCGTGCCCTTTGCGGCAGGCAGCGGCACCGATGCCGTGGCTCGTGTCATCGCACAAAAGCTGTCAGACCGGCTGAAGCAACAAGTGATCGTGGACAACAAGCCCGGTGCCAGCGCGCAAATAGGGGCGGTGTTCGTCGCCAAGGCCAAGCCTGACGGCTACACGCTTTTCATGACCACCAACACCTCGCATTCGGCCAACCCCAGCCTGTTTCAAAACCTGAAGTACGACCCCATCAAAGATTTCACGCCCATCGTGCGCACGGGCGAGTTGCCGTTTGCCCTGGTGGTGGCCAATGCCCTGCCCATCAAGTCGATGAAAGACCTGATCGACTACGCCCGTGCCAACCCCGGCAAGCTGTCTTACGCCACGCCCAACAGCACGTCGCTGGTGGCCTCAGAAACCATCAAGCACCTGGCCGGTGTTGACATCGTGGGCGTGCCCTATAAATCCAGCCCGCAAGCCATGACAGACGTGGTGGGGGGGCAAATTGACATGTACGTGACCGATTTCGGTTCGGGCCTGGCCATGATCAAGTCTGACAAGGTGCGCACGCTGGCAGTCACCCCCGCCAATGGTTCCAAAATTTTGCCCGACGTGCCCCCTGTTGCACGCACGCTGACGGGGTTTGACCTGACCTCGTGGAACGGCATCTTCGGCCCGGCGGGCGTGCCCAAGCCCATTGTGGACCGCATCAACACCGAAGTGCTCGCCATATTGGCCGAGAAAGACGTGCAGGACCGCCTGGCCATCATCGGGTTCGAGGTGTGGCCTTCCAGCTCGCCCGAGGTGTTTGCCAAGTATGTGGCTGACCAGTTGGCGCTGTGGACGCGGCTGATCAAGCAGGCCGGCATCAAACCCGAATAGGCGACGAAACACACAATGAGCACAACAACCAAGCAAGCTGCCGGTGGCCCCCTGGCAGGCGTGAAGATTCTGGACCTGACCTCGGTGGTGATGGGGCCTTTTGCCACGCAAATCATGGCATCCCTGGGGGCCGAGATCACCAAGGTGGAATCCCTGGAGGGCGACAACATGCGCCACGTTGGGCCGATGCGCAGCGAAGGGATGGGGCATATTTTTCTGCATGCCAACAAGGGCAAGCGCAGCGTGGCGCTGGACCTGAAAGCGCCCGATGCCCGCGCCGCACTGCTGCGTATGGCCGCGCAGTCTGACGTGCTGATTTCCAACGTGCGCCCCCAAGCGCTGGCACGGCTAGGGCTGGACTACGAATCGGTCTGCGCCCACAACCCGCGCATCATCCACGTGACCTGCTGCGGCTTTGGTCAGACCGGGCCGTATGCCGCTCGCCCCGCTTACGACGATCTGATTCAAGGTGCCGCTGGTGTGCCCTGGCTGATGAAGCAATACGGCACCGAAGCGCCCTGCTACGCGCCCGTCACCCTGGCTGACCGCGTGACCGGCCTGCACGCGGTGTATGCCGTGACCGCCGCCCTCTATGCCCGCGAGAAAACCGGCCTGGGCCAGGCGGTGGAAGTGCCCATGTTTGAAGCGGTGTCCCAGTTTGTGCTGGGCGACCACATGGCGGGTTTGAGCTTTGAGCCACCCATGGGCGAGGCCGGTTATGCCCGGCTGCTCACCTCGCACCGCCGCCCCTACCAGACGCAAGACGGCTACCTGTGCGTGCTGATCTACAACGACAAGCACTGGAGGAGCTTCTTCAACGCCATTGGCGACCCAACCCGTATGACGCAGGACGAGCGCTTCAGCACACACACGAACCGTGCCAACCACATTGACGCGGTGTACGCCTATGTGGGCAGCGTCATGCAAACCCGCACCACCGCCCAGTGGCAAGCCCTGCTGGACGAGGCTGACATTCCTAACATGCCGGTCAACTCGCCCCAAGACCTGGTGGACGACCCACACCTGAAGGCCGTGGGTTTTATTCAGGAAACCGACCACCCCACCGAGGGGCGGCTGCGCACCACCGGCAACCCCACCCGCTGGTCTGCCACACCGTGCACCGAAACCTCTCCCGCGCCCCACCTGGGCCAGCACACCGTGCAGGCTCTGCGCGAGGCCGGTTGCCCTGAGGAGGTCATCCATAAGCTGCTGGCGCAAGGCGCAGCCCGCCAGCACGGAGCCGGGGCATGAACTTCGACCTGACGCCGGAGCAGACACAGATCGTGGATGCCATCAACCACCTGTGCGAGCCCTTTGATGCCGACTACTGGCTGCGCAAGGACCGCGAAGGCAGCTTCCCCGATGATTTTCACAGCGCGCTGGCAAGCTCGGGCTGGCTGGGCATTGCCATGCCCGAGGCCTATGGCGGCGCGGGGCTGGGCATCTTTGAAGCCGCGCTGATGATGCAGACCATAGCCGCCACGGGCGCGGGTTTGTCGGGCGCATCGGCCGTGCACATGAATATTTTTGGCCTGCACCCGGTGGTGGTGTTTGGCACCGACGCGCAAAAGAAACGCTGGCTGCCTCCGCTGATTGCAGGCCACGACAAAGCCTGCTTTGGCGTGACCGAGCCCAACACCGGCCTGAACACATTGAAGCTCAAGACCCGGGCCGTGCGTGACGGCAACCACTACGTCGTGTCGGGCCAGAAGGTCTGGATTTCTACCGCGCAGGTTGCCAACAAAATTCTGTTGCTGGCGCGCACCACGCCGGTGGAAGAGGCCACGGGCACCGACGGCCTGTCGCTGTTCTACACCGACCTGGACCGCCAGTTCATCGAAGTGCGCGAGATCGAAAAAATGGGCCGCAGCGCCGTGGACTCCAACCAGGTGTTCATTGACGGCCTTCGCATCCCCGTAGAAGACCGCATTGGCGAGGAAGGCAAGGGCTTCAAGTACATCCTGCACGGCCTGAACCCAGAGCGCATTTTGATTGCCGCCGAAGCCGTGGGCCTGGGCCAGGCCGCCCTGAAACGTGGTGTGAGCTATGCGCAGGAGCGCATCGTGTTTGACCGCCCGATTGGGCAGAACCAGGGCATCCAGCACCCGCTGGCCAAGTCGTGGATGGAGCTGCAAGCCGCCAACCTGATGATGTTCAAGGCAGCCAGTTTGTACGATGCAGGCCAGCCC
>JANOAP010000353.1:0-1784 GCA_031411175.1 Rhodoferax sp.
GCCGGTGTAGCCCCAGATCAGATCCATGGCCAGCGCGCAGATGGCGTAACACATGATCTTGCCGAGCAACGCCACCGCATAGGTGCTCATGTGGAACATGCTGGTCTCGGGCACCCACAGGTTCAGCACCGGTGCCACCGCGCAAACGACGATGAGCGCGACGATAAAGCTGCTCCATCCGGCGCGGGTCAGCATCGGGCCTTTGGCAGGCAATGCCACAGCCGTTCGCACGAGGCTTGTCGAAGTGTTGGTCGTGTTCATGCTTCTGCACTCCGGCCCTTCATCGCGAAGATGCCTTGTGGCCGCTTCTGGATGAAGATAATGATGAACACCAGCACGGCGATCTTGGCCAGCACGGCACCCGTCCAGCCCTCAAGAAACTTGTTGAGCACGCCCAGGCCCATGGCCGCATACACGGTGCCTGCCAGTTGGCCCACCCCGCCCAGTACCACCACCATGAATGAGTCCACGATATAGCCCTGCCCCAGGTCCGGCCCCACATTACCCACCTGGCTCAAGGCACAACCGGCCAGCCCGGCAATGCCCGAACCCAGCGCAAACGCATAAGTGTCAATACGCGCCGTGTTCACCCCCATACACGAGGCAATGGGGCGGTTTTGTGTCACGCCGCGCACAAACAGGCCCAGCCGTGTTTTGCTGATGAGCCACGACACCCCCAACAACACGGCAATAGCGAAACCAATGATCACCAGGCGGTTGTAAGGCAGGGATAGGTTGCCCATGACCTGCACGCCACCACTCATCCAGGACGGGTTTTCGACACCCACGTTTTGTGCCCCGAAGAAGCTGCGCACCAGTTGCTGCAACATCAGGCTGATCCCCCAGGTGGCCAGCAGGGTCTCCAGCGGGCGGCCATAGAGGAAACGGATCACGCTGCGCTCCAGTGCCGCACCCATCAGGGCGGAGGCCATGAAGGCCACTGGTACCGAAGCCAGCAGGTACCAGTCAAAATAACCGGGCAGGTATTTCTGGAATACACCCTGCACCACATAGGTGGCATAGGCACCGATCATCATGAGTTCGCCGTGCGCCATGTTGATGACACCCATCAGCCCGTAGGTAATGGCCAGGCCCAACGCCACCAGCAGCAGGATGGACCCAAGGCTGATGCCGCTGAAAACGGCACCCAGTTTGTCGCCCCAAGCCAGAGCGCCTTCCACGGTTTTCAGGGATGCGGCCAGCGCCGCTTTGACATCGGGCTCGGTCTCCACCTTGAGTCGCTCCAGCAGCACGGTTTTGGTATTGCCCTGGCCGCTTTGTGCCAGCAGTGTGGCGGCCACCAGGCGTTTGGATTTGTCGCTGCTGTTCAGCAACACCGCGGCGCGGATCATGCCTAGCTGGTCTTTGAGCTGGGCGTTCTGTTCTGCGGCAAAGGCTTTTTCTATCAGCGGCAACTTGGATTCGTCGCTTTCAGCCTGCAGGGTCTTGATACTTTCGCGGCGCGTTTTTTCGTCTTTGGAAAACAGCTTGAGGCCCGCCAGCGCGGCCTCCAGTTCGCCACGCATCATGTTGTTGTTGATGACATCTTCGGCATCCTCGGGTACGGGCACTTCGTTGCCGGTCACCGGATCCGTGCCTTTGCCGTCTTTGGCGACCAGCACCTTGTCGCCCACCACTTTGACAGCATCATCCAGCATGGCCTGCAGGTAGGCAGCCGTTTTGTCGTCGGCCGTGGCCAGGGCTTTGTTCAGGGCCTCCACTCGTGCATCGGTTTCGCCAATTGCGATGCCTTTTGCCTCACCAAGCGTTAGAGCGTGTGCGTG
>JANOAP010000354.1:0-3930 GCA_031411175.1 Rhodoferax sp.
GACGCGTTTGCCGCGCTGGAAGTGATCCTGCCCATGGACAAGGTTGAGCGCATGGCCATGCTGGTGCACCATTCCATGGAGTCCAAAACACGGGCCTATCACACGGCCAGCCACGTGTTTTACATGTGCGACGGCATGAACCCGCGCCAGGTGCTGGCAGCCCTGTTTCATGACGTGGTGTATTACCAGCTGGATGACGGGTTTCCGTCGCACGCGGTGCCTCTGCTGGCCGACGTGGCGCGCGTTGAAGGTGACACCGTGGTCGTGCAGGACATCCGCAGCGACGATGTTGCCGTGTCCCTCTGTGCTGATATTTTTGCCTTCAGGGCCGGGCAGACGCTGCCACTGTATGGCGGCATGAACGAGTTCCTGAGTGCCGTGGTGGCCGCGCGCATGCTGCATGATCATGTCACTCTGGCCGACCTGATTGCCATCGTGGCCTGCATTGAGGCCACCATTCCATTCAGGGCACCCGGTGCCCAGGGCAAGACGGCCACCGATGTGCTCGCGCAGCGGGTAAAAGCCCAGTATGAGCAAAGGGTGCCAGCGCTGCTGGCCGCTGATCAGGGCGCGGCCCTGGCTGCCGTGATGAAAGATGCTGTGCAACTGGCCAACCGCGACGTCGGCAGCTTTGGCGAGCCTGACCCGGGTCTTTTCCTGTCAAGCACCTGGCTGCTGATTGACGAGTCCAACGCGCCGCTGGCAGCTGTGGGCATCTACTCGCTCACAGAGTACCGGCAAGCCTTGAGGCGAATGGATCTTTTTCTAAGCGGTCTCAACCCAATGCATGTGTTTCAGTGCGTTGATGGCTATCCCGATAGCGACGAAATGGATCGACTTTGCAGTGTTGCCACCCGCAACATTGCTTTTGCCTGCGACTTTCTGGACTCAAAAATCACGTCCACCGCGATCATTGAAGCACTGGCGCTGTGCACCGGCACGGATTGCCCCATCTCGATGTTTCTGGGTGACATCCGCAGTGCCCATGGCAAGCCTGACCGGGTGGAAGCTTTCCTGCCCGCTGCGCCTGCGGGGCAAACCGTCAGCGCCGGGCTGGTGCGGGTGCTGGAGCGGGGCCGCACGCTGCAATCCGCCAACGACCTCACAGCGTCGCCGCTGACCGCCTTCGTCTACCGCTACCTGGGGCATGAGGGCACTCACCTGGCCATGGTCGAGGCCCGCAAGATGTTCGATGGCTCGCTGTCACCAGAGGGCTTTCTGCGGGCCTTGAACCGCAATATGGTCAAGGACATCATCCGGGCCTGCGCCCAGATTGCCCTGTCACGGCGTGAAGCCCTGCTGGCGCTGGGCGACACGCTATAGTGACGTTTTAGTGACGCTTAAGCGGCTAGCTCAGAACCGGTAGCGCAAGCCCAGGCTGGTGACCGACACGCGGTCACGACCACCCCCCACAAATTTCATTTCATGGGCATCGAATTGCAGCAGGGCTGACAACTGGGCCGTCATCAGGTACTCAGCGCCCAGACCCATAGACACGCCCCAGCCATTTTCAGTGCCGTCCGCAATGCCGGAGCCGGGCTGCGTAGAAACACTGGTGCGCCCGTAGGTTGAGCCAATCTTGCCCAGCAGGTTGAATGACTCCGACATGGGCAGCTTGCCCACCAGACTGATGTTGAGGCCTTCTGCCCGCGTGGTGCCACCGGCACGGCTGATGTTGCCGAAGTCGGTGTAGCCAATTTCAAGGCCCAGGTTGTTATTGAAATAACTGCCGCCGGTGATGCTGTAGGCCGTCACGCGATTGGTGGAGCCATACAGACCGGTGCCGTTGCCCAGCGAATAGTCCGATTGCCCGGCATTGAGGCCAATGTAGCCCTTGCCAAAACCATACGTGCTGGTGTCGGCCTGGGCGTGCGCGCCCGCCACAACAGTCAGGGATGCGACGGCCACGATCACATGGGCCAGGGCGCGTTGGGAAAATTTCATGGGGAATCCTTTGAAGTCATTGAAGTAGAAGACGCTTTGACTTTAGGCATTGCCCCGGTTCGGGGATGTAGGCCAGCCCTGGCAATTTTTGTAGGACGGCGCACGGAAAAACTGCCGACAACCGCCGATGATCGCCGCCAACCATCCATAACCCCTGGTATCGGCTTCAGGCCATCAATTGCACATTGCCGCCCGCTGCCGTGGTGTTGACGGTAATCGTCTGCTCCGCACAGAATCGGTACAGATAGTGCGGCCCACCCGCTTTGGGGCCGGTGCCGCTCAGGCCTTCGCCACCGAAGGGCTGCACACCCACCACCGCGCCAATCTGGTTGCGGTTGATGTAGACGTTGCCCACATGCGCTGCCCGCGCCAGCGCCTGCGCACGGCTGTCGATGCGGGTCTGGATGCCGAGGGTCAGGCCATAGCCCAGGTCGTTGATCTGGTCGACCACCGCTTGCGGGTCACCGCCCCAGCGCACGATGTGCAGCACGGGGCCGAAGATTTCCTGCTGCATGTCGGCAATCGCTTTCACCTCGAAGGCTTGCGGTGACACCATGTTTGCTATGGTTTGTGTAGCTGTTTGTGCACCGTTGACAGGGGCTAGCAGTGCTTTTGACTGACTATTTAGCCGTTGAATGTGTTTCTGGATGCCCTCAAAGGCTTCTCTGTCAATCACCGGACCGACATCGGTGGCAAGATTGGATGGATCGCCCACCACCAGCTCCTGTGCAGCGCCTTTGATCATCTCGATCACGTGGTCTGCAATCTGCTCATGCACACACAACAGGCGCAGCGCCGAGCAACGCTGACCGGCACTGCGGAAGGCGCTCTGCATCACGGCATCGACCACCTGCTCGGGCAAAGCGGTGCTGTCCACCAGCATGGCGTTGATGCCGCCGGTCTCGGCGATCAGCGGCACCAACGGGGCGGGCGGCCCGTCGGGTCCGCGTGGCCCGTCTTTGGCGGCGAGTGCGCGGTTGATGATCCTGGCCACCTGGGTCGAGCCGGTGAACACCACACCCGCCACGCCGGGGGCGGCCACCAGCGCGGCGCCCACGGTGTCGCCGGGTCCGTGCAGCAGTTGCAGCGCGCCTTCGGGCACACCCGCCGCATGGAACAGCTTGACGGCTTCCAGCGCCACACCCGGCGTTTGCTCGGCGGGCTTGGCCAGCACGGTGTTGCCCGTGGCCAGCGCGGCGGCCACCTGCCCCGCAAAGATGGCCAGCGGGAAGTTCCATGGGCTGATGCAGACCCACGGGCCACGGGCGATCAGCCGCAGCTCGTTGCTCTCACCCGTCGGTCCGGGCATGGCGATGGGCGCCATGATGCGCTCGGCCTCATTGGCGTAGTAGCGCATGAAGTCCACCGCCTCACGCACTTCGCTCACCGCATCACCCCAGGTCTTGAAGGCTTCCTTGACCAGCAGCGCGCAGAACCTCGGCAGCTCGGCTTGCAGCGCATCTGCCGTGCGGCGCAAGATGGCGGCGCGCTCAGCCGCATCCGTTTTGCTCCATTTTTTATAGCTGCTCAAGCTTACTTTTAGGGGGCTAGAGCCAAATTTAGCATCGAAAAGAGGCACATAGGGCACCTGCACCATCTTGTAGGCGGCCAGCAGCAGCTCGCGCATGGATTCGACCGTCAAATCCAGCCCGGCGCTGTTTTGGCGGGCCGCGCCAAAGAGTTCCAGTGGCAACGGCAGCGAGGTTTCAGGGTCCAGCCGCAAGGGCGATATCAGCAGCTCTTCCATGCCCACCGACTCATCGGCGAGCTGGTGCACGAAGGACGAGTTCGCGCCGCTCTCCAGCAGGCGGCGCACCAGATAGGCCAGCAAGTCCTTGTGCGCGCCGACCGGGGCGTAAACACGGCAGGCGATCAGCGGATTCTTCAGCACCTCGCGGTACACGCCCTCGCCCATGCCGTGCAACCTTTGCAACTCGAATTGACTGGCCCCCACGCTTGCCACTTCGTGTGCTGCGCTGCCCCCCG
>JANOAP010000355.1:0-5984 GCA_031411175.1 Rhodoferax sp.
ACCGAGACCGCCGCGCCGTCTCACAACAACCCGCCCGACAACCCGAAGCAGCAATGTCTGGGCATTCCGATTTTTGGTACGGACTCGCGCGTGATTGACCCGGAAACCTTGCTAGAGATGGCTCAAGGCGAACAAGGTGAAATCATCATTCATGGCCCGCAGGTTTTTAAAGGCTACTGGGGTCAGCCAGAGGCCACGGCGAGGGCGTTCATTGAGTTTGAGGGCAAATCTTTCTTTCGCTCCGGTGACCTGGGTCGTGTCGATGAAGATGGCTACTTCTTCCTGACGGACCGGCTCAAGCGCATGATCAACGCGTCCGGCTTTAAGGTCTGGCCAGCGGAAGTTGAGGCCTTGATGTTCAAGCACCCCGCCATTCAGGAGGCCTGCATCATCTCCACCAAAGACAGCTACCGGGGGGAGTCGGTCAAGGCGGTCGTGGTACTGCGTGCCACCCACAAATCCACGACGGAGCAGGAGATTATTGGCTGGTGCCGCGACACCATGGCGGTTTACAAGGTGCCGCGCACGGTCCAGTTTGTGGACGCCTTGCCCAAGAGTGGCAGTGGCAAAGTCATGTGGCGGGCACTGCAGGAAGCAGAAACCCAGACTTGAGCATAATCAGTTGCTACCTCCATAGCCATTCAGCATCCAAAGGCTGGACGCCGCCGATTGGGGCGTGAAAGCACTGTAGCGTGCGGCGCATGTTTTAGTGTGCACCACGGCTGTGCATGCTTGCAATAAACAAGGAAAAGAAATTGGCAGAAATGGCTATACCTGTTGCGACACCGGAGGAGCTGGGGTTTTGCCCCATCAGGACCCGGCGGCTGACGGACGTTTTTCAAGACGAGATTGATCGCAAGCGCCTGCCCGGTGCCGTGGTCCTCATGTCTCGGCACGGCAAGATTGGCTTGTTTGAAAGCCTGGGCTTTCAGCGCGCCGACGATGCAACCCCCATGACTCTGGATTCGCTGTTTCGCATCTATTCGATGACCAAGCCCGTGGTGTCGGTTGCCGTCATGATGTTGATGGAGCAGGGCAAGCTGTTGCTGGGAGACCCGATCGCCAAATATTTGCCCGAGTTTGCAGGGCAACAGGTTCTCCTAACAGCGCCAGATGGCGGCACTCAATTGAATCCAGTGAAGTCCGGGGCGACTGTTCAAGATCTGCTGCGCCATACCGCTGGCCTGACCTACGAATTCCTGGGCAACAGCCCGTTGCAAAAGCAATACATTCAAGCCCGAATCCGCACAGACCTGCGCGACCGGACCAACGAAGAGTTCAGCCCGGTGCTGGCCGGGCTGCCCTTGCTGGCGGAGCCTGGTACGGTGTGGGAGTACAGCCGAGGCACCGATGTATTGGGGCGGCTGGTGGAAGTCCTGAGCGGGAAAACGCTGGGCAGCTTTTTACGCGAGAACATTCTGGAGCCGCTGGGCATGGTGGATACCGGGTTTTCGGTGCCGACCGAACAACATGGGCGCATTGCCGAACCGTTTGCCCGTGACCCGGACGGTGCGCCACAAATGCGCGTCTTCGACGTGCGCAACCCGGTGGCATTCGAGTCTGGCGGCGGCGGGCTGGTGTCTACCGCCATGGACTACGCGCGCTTTCTGCAATTCATGCTGAATCGGGGTGAACTCAATGGGTTGCGCCTTTTGGGGCCGCGCACGGTGGATTTCATGACCTCCGACCATTTGGGAAACATCCCCGTCAATGCGGGTGGCTCCAGAACCCTGCTTCCGCCAGGGTACGGGTTTGGTCTGGGGTTTGCAGTACGCAAGGCCTCAGGCGTTGCGGCCGTGCCGGGCTCTGTGGGCCTTTACTACTGGGGCGGGCTGGCGGGTACCACCTTCTTTGTGGATCCGGCAGAAGACCTGTTCGCAATGCTGATGATCCAGGCCCCGAACCAGCGCGAGTACTACCGTCATCTGTTCCGCAACATGGTGTATTCCGCCTTGATTCGCTGAATTCCTTCTGCAATTTATTTAGGCCGCAAAGCAACCTGCCCCCGAATAGCGGGCATCTCGTGCTATTATTTTCAGAGTAAGCGCAAAGCGTTGCACTGCTGCGGAAGTTTGGGCGTGACGTCCTGTGACGGACTGCGAACGATCCTGCGATCTCAATTTTGGAATGCCAATCTCTCGGGCGACAAGGATGACAAAAGGCCAGTTTTATGTTGTACGCGTTGCGGGTGGAGAAATCCTGTCCGTGTCACGGCAACCGCAGGCGGGCAGCGAGCTGGTGGATGAACACGATGCAGAGCTTCAGAAATTCCTGGGGCGAACTGCGGCGGGCACCAGTTTCGGGAGTTCAGACGCTGAATTTGTGCGGGTGATTGAGGATGTGATCGACGCGCTTATCAAGAATGGCGTGATGCGTTTCACCGATTTGCCGGTAGCCGTGCAGCAAAAAATTACATTGCGTAGAGGCATGCGCAGCCGCCACAGCGGCACGCTTGATCTACTGGATGACGACAAGATGATTCTCTGAGCATGACAACAATCTCTGAACCTGCAGACCCCGTTATCAAAGAGTCTCCAGCGTGGCATCTGGGTGGGCACAGTGCCCATCTTGACCCCTTGCTTGATTGTGTTGTCGCCATTGCCAAAATTTACGGTGTGTCCACCACGCACGAGGCGCTTTCGGCCGGCTTGCCTCTGGAAAACAATGCGCTGACGCCTGACTTGCTGCCCCGCGCTGCTGCTCGTGCCGGGTTGACGTCCAGGATGGCCCGGCGCGCCTTGAGCGAATTACGTCCCGGGTTGCTCCCCGCCATTCTGCTGTTGAAGAACCGGCATGCCTGCATCCTGCTTGAATGGCTGCCTGACGGGCAGGCACGCATACGGTACCCTGAGGGTGGACAGTCGGGTGATGTGCTGAGCAGGGATGCCCTGCAGGACTTGTACGCGGGTGTCACTTTTTTCATCAAGCCCGTGTTCAATTTTGATCACCGAACGCCAGAGACGGGTGAGGTTAAAAGCCGTCACTGGTTTTGGGGCGTGGTGTTTCAGAACTGGCGGCTTTACCGTGACAGTCTGCTTGCGGCGCTCCTGATTAATTTATTCGCGCTGGCTATGCCCATGTTTTCCATGACGGTGTATGACCGCGTGGTGCCTAATCGGGCGGAGGAAACCCTGTGGGTATTGGCCACAGGCGTGATGCTGATGCTGATCTTCGACGTGATCCTGCGCGTGTTGCGCGCCTATATTCTGGACACAGCGGGCAAGCGCATAGATGTCACGCTGTCTTCCAAAATCATGGAACGGGTCTTGGGGCTTCGGCTGGCGGATCGACCCGCTTCAGTGGGGTCCTTTGCAGCCAACTTGCGCGCCTTTGAGTCGGTGCGTGACTTTATTGCGTCGGCGACCATCACGGCGCTGGTTGATTTGCCGTTCGTATTTGTTTTCTTGTTTGTCATGCTCTGGATCTCCCCGTGGCTGCTGGTACCACCTGTGATCGGTATCTTGCTTCTCTTGCTGTCGTCCGTGGTTGCCCAGCAAAAGATGAAAGAGCTGGTGGATGTCACGCAGCGTGCCACGGCCCAGAGAAACTCCACGCTGGTGGAGAGTCTGGTAGGCATAGAAACCATCAAGTTCATGGTGGCAGAGAGCAGCATCCAGCGCAAATGGGAGCGCGCCACGGTGTTTCTTGCCCAGACAGGGACCCGGCTCAAACTCCTGTCGTCCGCCACGATGAATATTGCGCAGACATTGCAGCAGATTGTCTCCATCGCTGTGGTGATTACGGGTGTTTACCTGCTCATCTTTAACCAGGTCACCATGGGCGGCATCATTGCGGCGTCCATGCTGGCGGGGCGGGCCATGGCACCCTTTGGGCAGATTGCCGGGTTGTTGATGCAGTACCACAGCGCACGCAGTGGTTTGAGCTCGGTTGAGCAGCACATGAAATTGCAGCCGGAACGGCCTGATGACGCGACGTTTTTGCACCGCACCCTGTTTCGCGGAGCCATCGAATTCAAAAACGTGACTTTCACCTATCCCGGCACGACACAGGCCGTGCTGAACAAGGTGTCGTTCAAGCTTGCCGCTGGCGAAAAGGTGGCCATCATCGGGCGGGTGGGCTCGGGCAAGTCGACGATTCAGCGGCTGATTCTGGGTCTCTATCAACCCAGTGAAGGGGCCATTCTGATTGATGGTATTGATGTCCGGCAAATTGATCCGGCTGAGTTGCGCAGGGCTATCGGTTTTGTGCCTCAGGACGTCAATTTGTTTTATGGCTCATTAAAGGGAAATATCGCCATGGGCGCGCCTTTTGCAGATGATCAGACGATTGTGTCGGCTGCGGCTGTGGCGGGTGTTACCGAGTTTGCAAATCGCCACCCACGCGGATTTGACATGCCCATCGGTGAGCGTGGCGAATCGCTGTCTGGTGGTCAGCGTCAGGCGGTGGGTATTGCAAGGGCGATGCTCAACGACCCGCCTGTTTTGCTGTTTGATGAGCCAAGCAGTGCCATGGATCATCAAAGCGAGGATGCCTTCAAGGGGCGGTTGAAAGTGTTTGCGGCGTCCAAGACCGTTGTCCTTGTAACGCATCGCAACTCGCTGCTGGAGTTGGTGGACCGTCTGATCGTCATAGACAACGGCCAGGTGATGGCCGATGGCTCCAAGGCACAGGTGGTTGAAGCACTTCAAAGTGGTCGCATTGGTCGGGCAACACTATGAACGATAAAACAGCCAAGGCCGCATGGCTTGATCGAGCGATCAGCGCATTGGTCGGCAAAGAAAAAAGCCAGGACGCGGATTTTGACGCAGATGCCGATTGGACGGTCACGGAAAGCACGCCTCGCAACGCGCGCCTCATTGTGTGGTTCAGTTTTGGCGCTGTCGTTGTCCTCCTGGTGTGGGCCGGACTGGCGTTGATTGACGAGGTGACTCGCGGAGAGGGCAAGGTGATTCCTTCGCGACAGGTTCAGGTTTTGCAAAGTCTGGATGGTGGCATCGTGTCGGAAATCCTGGTGAAGGAAGGGCAATCGGTCAAGGTGGGAGACCTGCTGCTGAAAGTCGATCCGACCCGCATGGTTTCCTCGCTGCGCGAGAACAAATCCCAGTATCTGGCCGTATTGGCCAAATCGGCCCGGCTCAAGGCGCTGGCCGACGGTGCGCGGTATATTCCTCCGGCCATCGTGACCAAGGAAGCGCCGCAAATTGCCGAGCAGGAGCGCGCGTTGTATGAGGCTCGCCGCTCGGAACTTGACGCCACCGTGGGGGTTGCGAGGCAGCAGGTGACGCAGCGGACGCAGGACCTGGTTTCCGTGCGTGCGCGGCGCGAACAAGCCTCCCGTAGCTTTGACCTAACGCTTCAAGAGCTTGAAATGACGAAGCCACTGGCTAAGTCAGGGGCTGTTTCGGATGTGGAGCTGCTGCGTCTGGAGCGGGATGTAGCCCGCTATCGTGGCGAGCGTGACAGCGCCAGCGCTGATATTCCGCGACTGCAATCTGCCATCGCCGAGGCAACTAGGAAAATCGAGGAAATCGACCTGACATTCAGAAACCAGGCGCGCTCTGAACTCAGTGAAACCAATGCCAAGGGCACCTCACTGTCGGAAGGCAGCACAGCGCTTGAAGACCGCGTCAAGCAAACAGAAATCCGTTCGCCGGTGAATGGCACCATCAAGCAGCTCCGTATCAACACGGTGGGTGGCGTTGTGCAGCCTGGCAGAGACCTTGTCGAAGTCGTGCCCTCTGACGATGCCTTGCTGCTGGAGGCGCGGGTCTTGCCAAGGGATATTGCCTTTTTGCACCCAGGGCAACGCGCTCTGGTCAAGTTCACGGCCTACGACTTTGCAACCTATGGCGGGCTCGACGCTACGCTTGAACATATCAGCGCTGACTCGGTCGTGGACGAAAAAGGCAATGCGTTCTTTGTGGTCAGGGTGCGAACCTTGTCCGCAGACCTTGGGGCAGGCAAATTGCCGATCATCCCGGGGATGGTGGCAGAAGTAGACATTGTTACGGGCAAGAAATCAG
>JANOAP010000356.1:0-20757 GCA_031411175.1 Rhodoferax sp.
TCCTGATCGTCGGCGGCATTTTGCTGGGCTGGTTTACGGCCACAGAATCCGCCGCCATTGCTGTCATTTACGCAGCCGTCCTGTCGACGTTCTATTACCGCGAGATGACCTGGAGCAAGCTCTATACCGCCATTGTGGATACCGGTCGCCTGGCCTCGGTGGCGCTGTTTTGTGTGGGCACCGCGTCGGTCTTTGGTTGGCTGCTGGCCTACTATCAAATCCCTAAAGCGTTGCTGTCCAACGTGACAGCGTGGGGCCTGGGGCCAATGGGCGTGGGCTTCCTGATCGCGGGCGCCTTCCTGGTGGTCGGCTGCTTTCTGGACGCGATTCCCGCCATCATCATTGTGGGCACAACTTTGCAACCCCTCGCGGCTTCGGTGGACCTGCACCCGGTTTCGTTCGCCATCATCGGCATTGTGGCCCTGGCGTTCGGACTGGTCACCCCGCCTTACGGTTTGTGTCTCATGATTTCATGCTCGGTGGCGGGCGTACCCATCAAGTACGCACTGAAAGACACCATGATCATGCTGATCCCCATGCTGCTGGTATTGTGTGCGCTCATCATCTGGCCAGAAATTCCGCTGTGGTTACCGCGCATGATTTCACCAGAGCTGCTCAAGTAGGCACCCCGCCCCACGAACCGCATTACGGCCCAGCTAGGCTTGTCAGGTTCTTCCAGCCGCTGCTGTTGCTTTTGTGATTTCATTGCCCCCTTGAGCGGCACCGCTATGGGGAACCACGTCACCGTCACGATGGCGGACGTCAGCCAGGCGCTCGGCCAGACGTTCGGGCGCTTGCGCATCGGTGCCGATGAATACGCCCTGCGTCAGCGTGATGTGGGCCGCTTCAAAGGTGCCGGCACCAGCGCACAAAATAGTCCGATTGGGGGCATCGCTGGAGGCCAACACCAGCATGGCGGGCACCACCGCTTCGGGCTTCAGCGCCTGGAGGATCGCCTCGGGCATCAGGTCTTCCGTCATGCGCGTGGCGGCGGTGGGTGCCAGGCAATTCACGCGGATATCGCTTTTGGCCCCTTCGATGGAGAGTGTCTGCATCAAGCCCACCAATGCCATTTTTGCAGCACCATAATTGCTTTGGCCAAAATTGCCATAGAGGCCGCTGGAGGACGTCGTCATCACGATGCGCCCGTATTTTTGCGCCGTCATCAGCGCCCAGACCGCCTTGGTGCAATGCACCGCACCCATCACGTGCACATCCATCACAAAGCGGAAATCGGCCAGCTCCATCTTGGCAAAACTCTTGTCGCGCAGAACGCCCGCGTTGTTGACCAGAATATCGACCCGCCCCCAGGCGTCCACGGCCTGCTGAACCATGGCCAGCACAGCCTCGTAGTCAGTCACCGAGGCACCGTTGGCGATGGCCTCGCCACCTGCGGCACGAATCTCGTTGACCACGGCTTCTGCCGCCGTCAGGGCACCACCTGAGCCGTCGCGCGCGCCACCCAGGTCGTTCACCACCACCTTTGCGCCGCGCGCTGCCAGCGCCAGCGCATGCTGCCGTCCGAGACCGCCGCCCGCACCGGTCACGATGGCCACACGGTCTTTGAAATCCAAGCTCATGAAATGTCCTTCTGTGTAATTGATACTTGTGCTTGCCAAGTTTACCGATATGGCCAACTGCAGACTGTCGTGTTGGTGATGCCTTCACGGCGGCAACTCTGGTAGCCTGTCAAACAAGTCAAACAAGGGCTCCCATGGAACTGAACTCTGAAGTCGTCACCACCCCGCCGCGGCCCGCCGCCACCGTTGTCATGCTGCGCGACGGCACCAGTGGCCTGGAGGTCTTTTTGCTCAAGCGCCACGGCCTGTCGGATGTCTTGGGGGGGGCCTATGTATTCCCCGGTGGCAAGGTGGACCGGTTTGATGCCGAGCTGGACATGGAGGCGCATCTGGATCAATCCCCGGCTGATCTGCACGCCGCGCTGAACGAGCCCGCCATTGACACGTTGACCGCCGCTGGCCTGTACATTGCCGCCCTGCGCGAGGTCTTTGAAGAATCCGGCGTGCTGTATGCGCACGGAGCCACCGCCGACCATGCCACCCGCGCCACCGCCCTGCTGCGTGAGGGTCATGCCTTTGACGAAATGCTGGCCCAGATGAAGCTGCGGCTGCAAACCCGCAGCCTGATTCCGTGGTCGCGCTGGATCACGCCCAAAATGCCTTCAGTCACCAACAAGCGTTTCGATACCCGGTTTTTCATCGCTGAATTCCCGGAAGACCAGATTGCACGGCATGACAACCATGAGGCCACCGAGAGCGTGTGGCTCAATCCGCGTGCGGCCCTATTGCAGTACGAGAAGGGCGAGATTGAACTGGCCCCACCGCAGATCATGAGCCTGGCGCATTTGTCCCGCTACGCAGGCGTGCAGGAGGCGCTTGCCGCGGCGCGCAGCCGCATGCCGCCAGTGATTGAGCCAGAGCCGTTCGAACAGGATGGTGGCCGCGTGATCTGCTACCCCGGTGACGAGCGGCATTCGGTCAGCACGCGCGCCCTGCCCGGCCCAACCCGCCTGCGCTACCGAAATAAGCGCTTCGAGCCGGTCGATGGTTTTGGGACGCTGTTTGAGTAGCTGCACCTTCGCGACACTGAACGTCGCTTAGCTGCCCTTACCCGCCATGCCCAGGCGCTCAATGGTGGCCTTTTCGGACGCAAAGCTATCGCGCGCAAACTTGGTGTAGGTCTCGGTGTTCATGTAAATCACCGACTGGTCGTACTTGTCAAATGTTGCTAGCACTGCCGGGTCTTCCAGGGTTTTCTTGAAGGCGTCATGCAGTTTGGCGGTGATGGCGGGGTCCATACCTTTTGGGCCACACACGCCGAAGGGTGAATCCGACACCGTCTGATAGCCCAGCTCATCCAGCGTAGGCACGTTGGACCAGCGCTTGGTGCGCTTGCTGCCATAGGTGGCCAGCAGGCGCAGCTTGCCGGCGTCCACGTGCGGGCCCCAGCCGGTGGCGTCACTGGCACCCATCACATGGCCACCCAGCACGGCCTGCATGTTGTCGGCATTGCCCTTGAAGGGCACATTGGTGAGTTTGATGCCTGCCCGTTGTGCAAACTCTTCCACCGCCAGATGCGGGCTGGTGCCAACGCCGGTGTGGCCATAGGTAAATTTGTCCGGGTTGGCCTTGGCGTAATCCACCAGGTCCTTGATGCTTTTAAGCGGTGAACTCGCCGGCACCACCAACCCAAAGGTGTAGCCGGTCAGGCAGGCAATCCAGGTGAAGTCCTTGAGGGTGTCGAACTGAACCTTTTGCATGTGCGGCACACGGAAAACACCATGCGGCAACTGTGAAACCGTATAGCCATCGGGTTTGGCATTCACCAGCTCATTGGCTCCCAGCATGCCAGCCGCACCCGGTTTGTTGTCCACGATGATGGTGGTGCCCAATATCTTGCCGGCACTGTCGGCCAGCGAGCGAATGACCGCGTCGGTGGAGCCGCCTGCGGGCCAGGGGCAGATGTAGCGTATCGGGCGCGAGGGAAAAGCCTGGGCGTTAACCAGCGAAGGAAGTGCGATGCTGGCAGCACTGACACCCGTGAGTGTGAGCAAATGGCGGCGATGGATCATGATTCTGTCTCCTCAAAGTGGTTACAGCGTGATTCTAGGGTCGCTTGCGCTGGCCCGTGATGGGGCCAACCCGAAGCCACAAACCAGGCATCGACGGCCGCAGCGTCGTTAAGGGTGCGCAGCGCCATGAAGGCCTCTTGCGCCTGCGGGTAACGCCTGCGCAAGAAGTTGAGCCACTGCTTGAGCCGGCCAGCCTGCTGGCGGCGCTCCAGTCGGCTGCATACCAGGTACCAGAAGTCGGCGATGTAGGGCAGCAACGATGCCCAGGTGACCGTTTCACCCGCCGATGCGGGGCGGCCACTGCGGATCGCCAGAGCCAGCCCCGGGTCCGTCACCATGCCACGCCCCAGCATCAACATGTCGCAACCCGACGCCTCACGGCAGCGGGCTGCGTCCTGCACCGTCCAGATCTCACCATTGGCCACCACGGGGATTGTCACCACCGCACGGATGTCCGCAATGCGACCCCAGTACGCGGGCGGGCGGTAGGCATCGGCCTTGGTGCGGGCATGCACCACCAGCTCATCGGCACCAGCGCCTGCAATGGCCAGCGCACATTCCACCGCGCGCGAATCGTCGTTAAAGCCCAGCCGCATCTTGGCGGACACCGGCATGTGCGCTGGCACGGCACGCCGCACAGCGGCCACAATTCTGGCCACCAGTTCAGGCTCGTCAAGCAACGCTGCGCCACCACCATGGCGATTCACCACCTTGGCCGGGCAGCCAAAGTTCAGATCAATACCATGGGGCCCCAAAGCCGCCAGGCGCGCTGCGTTCTCGGCCAGGCACACCGGGTCTGACCCCAACAGCTGGGCGCGCACCGGCACACCAGCAAAGGTGCGCCCACCGTTGAGAAGCTCGGGCACTATGCGGATAAAGGCGCGGTCCGGCAGCAGGGTGTTGGTCACGCGGATGAACTCGGACACGCAGCGGTCCACGCCGCCCACTCGGGTCAGGATGTCGCGCAGTACAAAGTCAAGCAGCCCCTCCATCGGGGCCAGAAGAATGCTCATGTCGTAATCTGAAACGTCGAAGAAGGGTGAATGAATTCGCCAATCGCTACATTTTTAATAGCTGCTTAAGCAAGTAATACGGGGTCTGGAACCCATTTTTGCTCTCAAAAACTGGTGATTTTGCCATGTTGGGGCGTAAACCGCTGTAGCATGCTGCCCTATGCTCAAGACACCCGCCTCTTTTACCTCGCTGCTGGCACCGCAAGCCCATCCAGCCCCGTGCAATTTCATCTTCTGTGGCGACGAGTTGCTGGTGCGTGAATCAGACCTGACGCTGCCCGCACCAGACACCCTGGCGGCACTGGGCTTGCAGGCTACTCAGCTTTTTCCCGTAGGTTTGCTGGGCGACCAATACTGCCAGACCACCTGGGTTTCCAAGCCAGGCTCGGGCCGTGCAGCGGACCTGCTGGTTGACAACCTGCACGGCCTGGCATTTCGCAAATTGCGCTCATTGTTCGGTGCCATGGACGAGGCCGTGCTGTCGGTCGCCGGGCGGGCCTTTCAGATCAGCGACTGGGCACGCACCCATCGGTTTTGCGGCACCTGTGGCACGGCGACGGTGCATGTTGAAGGCGAGCGCTGTGTGAAATGCCCTGCCTGCGGCTTCATCGCCTACCCGCGCATCTCACCGGCCATGATGGTGCTGGTTAAACGGGGCGATGCCATTTTGCTGGCACGGCACAGTGCATCGCCTGCCCCATTCTTCACGGCACTGGCAGGCTTTGTGGAAGCTGGCGAATCGGTGGAGGAAGCCATCCACCGCGAGGTGCATGAAGAGGTAGGGCTCAAGGTGCGTGACATTGCCTACTTTGGCAGCCAGCCCTGGCCCTTCCCGCATTCGCTGATGATCGCCTTCACGGCCGAGTTTGAAAGTGGCGACATCACCTTGGATGAAAACGAGATTGCCGAAGCGCGCTGGTTTGGCCCCGGCGACGCGCTGCCCAAGATTCCACATGGCATATCGATTGCCAGTGACCTGATCCAGGCTCACTTGCCGGGCAGCCGCAACAAGGTCAGCCCGGCATGAACTTCATCGTCCTCGGTGCGGGAGCCATTGGTTGCTACGTGGGTGGGCGGCTCGCACTGGGCGGGCAACAGGTCACGCTGGTGGGCCGCCCACGCGTGATCGAGCCGCTGGCCCTGAATGGCCTGACGGTGACTGACCTTGACGGCTTCAAGGCGCAGCTGGACGCCAAGGTCTTGCGCCTGGCCAGCTCACTCAGCGCTGCCCTTGCCCTGCCCAAGCTGACGGAGCCAGCCGTCATCCTGCTGTGCGTCAAAGGCGGTGCCACCGAATCCGCAGCGCGAGAGATTGCCGCGGCCTGCCCGCCAGGCACCACCGTGGTGTCGCTTCAAAACGGCGTTGACAACGTGGGGCGTGTCACAACCCAAGCGCCCGGTATGAAAGCGCTTGCAGGCATGGTGCCCTACAACGTGGTGATGCCCACGCCCAGCCACGTGCACCGTGCCACCAGCGGTAGCCTGAAGATCGCGCGCAGCGTAGTGAGCGAGAGAATGCTGCCGGTATTTGTAGCGGCCGGCCTGGCGACCGAGTTGAGTGACGACATGCGCGCCGTGCAATGGGGCAAGCTGCTGATCAACCTGGGCAACCCGGTCAATGCACTGTCTGACCTGCCGGTGCTGGATCAGTTGAAAGACCGCAACTTCCGCCGCGTGATGGCTGACCTGCAATCTGAGGGCCTGGCCGCGCTGGCCGCAGCAGGCATCCGGCCAGCGCAGGTCACCAGCTCACCGGCCTGGTTGCTGCCTCATGTGCTGCGGCTGCCCAACTGGCTGTTCATGCGACTGGCGGCGCGCATGATGCGCATTGATGTGAGCGCCCGGTCATCGATGTGGGAAGACGTGCAGCAGGGCCGCGTCACCGAAATCGACGACCTGTGTGGTGCCGTGGTGCGTCTGGCCCGCAGCCACGGCTTGCAGGCACCGCTGAATGCAGCCATGTGCAGGCTGATCGCCAGCCACAGCAAGGGGCAGCGAATGAGTGGCAGCGACATGGCCCGTGCACTGGCCGCTGCAGCCCGCGTTTGACCTCTCGCGCCACCCACCTCCTCGACCTCAGGTAATCCAACTATGCGCGCCCATTTGCGGCTAATTGCCGTAGTGCTGTTTGTCGTCGCCACACTGATTACGATTCAGGTCAGCGGGCTGCGCGACAACTTCAACGTCGCGTTTGTGCAAAACGCCTTTCTAGCACACAAGCTGGGTGGGGTGCTGCTCTTCGTGCTGCTATTCTCACTGGGCAATCTGGCGCAACTCCCCGGCTTGGTCTTCCTGGCGGCGGCCGTGATCACGCTGGGTCAGGTGTGGGGTGGCGTGGTCACCTACATTGCGGCCAACGTCTCGTGTCTGATCACGTTTCTGGTTTTTCGCTACCTGGGCGGCGATGCGCTGTCGCACCTCAAGAGCCCGCTGGCACGCAAGCTACTCAAGTCATTGCACTCAAGGCCAGTGCGCAGTGTGGCGATATTGCGCGTGCTGTTTCAGACCCTGCCCGCACTGAACGTGGCCCTGGCGCTGTCAGGTGTGCGGCTGGGCTCCTATCTGGCGGGCACCTTGGTGGGGCTGGTGTTGCCCATCGCGTTCTACTGTGTCTTCTTTGACTACCTTGCCCGTCTGCTGAACCTGCACTGAGGGCACACGGGCCCGTTGAACAAGCGGGGCTTTTTCGCAGGTCAATCGGTTTTTTTCTGTACCACCAGGTCGGCCAGCATGACGCTGGACTCGTCCAGTCGCGCGGCCAGAATGCGCGCAATATTGCGGTAGATGATGTGGGCACTTTGCGGGTTGGCGTCGATCTGCTCCCGCTCCAGCCGCATGGTGACCGTGTCGCGCAAGGCCCGCACCGTGGCAGACCGCACGTGGCTGCCCACCAAAGCCATTTCGCCAAAGCATTCGCCTGAACTCAAGCGGGCCAGCACCGCCACCTTGCCGTTACGGATTTTCTCAACCGCCACTTCGCCCGTGATGACCACATAAAAGCAGGCCCCCATGTCGCCTTCATTGAAGACCGGCTCGTCCTTGCGGACTGCAAACGAGTCGCCCACAGCCAGTGTGCTCATCAGGCGGTCGTGGCTCATACCGCTGAACACCGGCACCTTCTGCGAAATTTTCTGGATGATGGCAGCGTCAAGCTTGATGCCGACCGGGCGCTGAATCACTTCGGCGCGCACGTTTTCGGCAAACATCTGGGCAATGGCGGGATCAACCTTCATGGAGATCTATGGTACTCGCGATAGCCGCGGTGACAAGACCCTTGCGCAGACCTCTGCCCACAACCTCAATACACCCTCACTACCCACATCAGGGACAAACCCGTACAGCCCACAAAACGGGCTTCGGTGGCCGCAATGCTTTGTAAACTGTGCGGTGTGGCCTTCGCCTTTCACGAGGTGCCCCCTCTTAACCCTTTTTCAGGAGACCTCCCAATGACCGTCAATGTCACCATCGATCTCGGCTACGAATTTGAAGTCAAGGCCAAGGCTGCAGATGTTTTTGCCGTGCTGTCTGACGTGCCCACCTCGGCGAGTTTCTTCCCCAAGGTGGACAAGCTGGTGGATCTGGGTAGCGGCGTTTACCGCTGGGAGATGGCCAAGATTGGCGTGGCGTCGATCACGCTCCAGACCATCTATGCGTCCAAATATGTGTCCAGCAAAACCAAGGGTACGGTGGTGTGGACGCCGGTCAAGGGCGAAGGCAACGCGCTGGTGTCGGGCGAGTGGAAGATCAAGGACAACAAGAAGTCCACTCATCTCACACTGAAGATTGACGGTGACCTCACCCTGCCCCTGCCGGGCCTGATGAAGATGGTGGTCAAGCCGGTCGTCGAAGCCGAGTTCGAGAAAATGGTGGAGCAATACATCGCCAACCTGACCAAAAAATTTGGCGGCGAGGTCTGATCCCCTGGGGCTGAAGTTAGCCGGGGACCTCAGTCAAACAAGCCCGGTGCACCAAACGCTGCACGCTCGGTCAGCAGCATGCGAAGCTTTGTAGACACGCCGCCATTGGCCGAGAACCCGCCAGAGCGGCTACCCGCTGCCAGTACACGATGGCAAGGCACCACCGGCGCAAACGGGTTATGGCCCAGCGCCTGCCCCACGGCCCGGGCGGCACCGGGCTCACCGAGGCGGTTGGCCACATCACCATACGTCAGCGTCTGCCCCGGTGCAATGGTGCGCGCAAACTCAAGCACACGGCGGTTGAACGGCGGCACGCCGTGCCAGTCCAGCGCAATGTCAGACAGATCACGCGGCTCGGTGGGCTCGCCGCGCAGCAGGGCCACGATGCTTTCAATGGCGCGCTGAACATCGGTCGGCGGTACGCATTCGGGTACCTGCGCAAACCTGGCCCGCATGCGTGAGCGGGTCGCAGCGGCATCTGCCTCAGGAAGTTGCACGCCGGTCAGGCCATGCGGTCCCCATGCAATGCCGCAAAACCCAAGTGCGCTGTCAAACAGGGCAAACCCATGGGTGTCAGACGCATTCACAACGCACCTTTCGCAAAGAAAATCAATCAGCCAATGAACGCCTGAGCCGGACTTCTTCCACCTTGCCACTGCCCATGGCCACGGTCTTGGCCGTGGCCATTTCCCGCTTGAACCCGGCCAGATCGTAGAACCGCTGTGCGCGCTCGTTGCGCAGCAGGACCCACAGAGTCACTTCCGTGCAACCTTCATCGACCAAGCCTTCCCGGCAGCCGTCCCACAGCGCCAAGCCAACGCCCTCGCCCCAGTAGTCCGGTGCAGCATACATGGCCCATATTTCACCCGTGGTTGGCTTGGTTTTGAGGTCGCGCGATCGGTCGAATCCGGCAAAGCCGACGATGGCATTGCCATCCAGCGCCACCAGCACCTGGGGTTCGCTGTACTGAATGGCCTCGCGCCAGATGGCCTGCTGCTTGTCAACCGACAAGTTCTTGAGGTGATCGGCAGGCACCAGGCCCGCGTAGGCGATCTGCCAGGTGTTGACCTGGATTTCCGCGATGGTTTTGGCATCACGCAAGGTAGCGGGACGTACCTGAATATTGAGATTGCTGGACATGGAAAATGATGAATGGCACACAGGCCAGTGTTTTGGAACGAGCAGAATTGTCGCACCGCCGGGGCAGTGGCACATAACCGACAACATAACCGACAACACAAACGCACTAAGCGAAGGATCAAACCGCCATCATGCCCCCGACAGCGCCCACCGCACATGCTCCCGCACCAGCAAACTCGCATGATCCTGCTTTTCAGCAAGGGCGTTCCGCATTGAATCTTTGAAAGCGACTTCGGTGCACGTGAGCAACGCATTCCCCATCGCCACCGCCACATTGCGCAGCCAGCGCTCATGCCCGATGCGCCTGATCGGGCTGCCTTCTGTGTAACGCAAAAAAACTTCCTCAGTCCAGCCAAACAGCGTGGTCAACTGCTGCCCCGTCAGACCTTCGCGCTCATCAAAATCCGGCAAGGCACTGCGCTGGGCAAACTTGTTCCAGGGGCAGACCAACTGGCAGTCATCGCAGCCGTAGATGCGGTTGCCAATTAGCGGGCGCAGCTCGACAGGGATAGAACCTGCATGCTCAATGGTGAGATACGAGATACAACGCCGTGCGTCGAGTATTTGGGGCGAAAGAATCGCCTGCGTCGGGCACACATCCATGCAGGCGCTGCAACTGCCGCAGTGCTCGGTGACCGGTTCACTGTGCGGCAACGCGATGTCCACGTAGATCTCGCCCAGGAAGAACATCGACCCCGCCTCGCGGCTCAGCAGCAGCGTGTGCTTGCCGCGCCAGCCCTGGCCACTGCGCGCGGCCAGTTCCGCTTCCAGCACGGGCGCAGAGTCGGTGAACACGCGGTGCCCAAGCGGGCCGACCTCCACCGCAATGCGCTCGCTGAGCTTTTGCAGCCGGCCGCGCAGTACCTTGTGATAGTCGCGCCCCCGCGCATAGACCGAGACGATACCCTCCCTGGGACGCTTCAGGCGGTCAAACTCAATGGTTTGCCAGTCGGCGGGCGTGCTGCCGGGCAGGTAGTCCATGCGGGCGGTAATCACGCTCACAGTGCCGGGGACCAGCTCAGCCGGGCGCGCGCGCTTGAGGCCATGCGCGGCCATGTAGGCCATGTCACCGTGGAATCCACGCGACAACCAGGCCTGCAAACCGGCCTCTGCCGAAGACAAATCCACACCGGTCACGCCAATTTGGGAGAATCCAAGTTCCCGGGCCCAGGCCTGAATCTGGAAGACCAATTGACTGCTGTTAACGTGAGTGTGGATGTGCATGGTGTGGGGGCTGGCATGCCCATTGTAAAAAGCCTGGTCTGGCATGACGAAGTCGCAACGCAATTGTTCGCGGCGGCGTTGGCCACTCGTCCTGCCGTGCACAACGCTTTCATCGAACTGCATGGCGACCTGGGCGCGGGTAAAACCACTTTCGTGCGCCACCTGTTGCGGGCACTGGGCGTGCAAGGGCGCATCAAAAGCCCGACCTTCGCGGTGGTGGAACCCTATGAACTCATGGCGCAGGAGAGCCCTTTCAACATCTGGCACTTCGACTTCTACCGCTTCAGCGACCCGCGCGAATGGGAAGACGCCGGCTTTCGGGACATCTTTGCCAGCCGGGGCCTGAAACTTGCCGAATGGCCCGAGAAGGCGGCCGGCCAGATTCCGCGGGCTGATCTGGCGATGCACATCGAAGCGCAAACAGACGAATCCCGTACCGTGACGCTGACCGCCCAGACGCCTACGGGTGCTGCACTGATCCAGGGGGTAGCCGCTTGAAGCGCCGCACGCTGCTGCAAACCGGCTCTGTCGTGTTGCTGCTGGGCACGCAGCAACTGGCACGTGGCGCCACGATTCTGGCCGTGCGCGTGTGGCCCGCGCCAGACTACACGCGGGTCACGATTGAGTCTGACGCCCAGTTGGTGGCCAAGCAGTTTTTCATGGCCACGCCGCCGCGGCTGGCGGTGGACATTGAGGGTATCGACCTCAACCCCGCGCTCAAAGAGTTGGTGGCCAAGGTGCGGCCGGACGACCCCAACATTGAAGGCATTCGCGTGGGGCAAAACGCGCCCAACGTGGTGCGCCTGGTGGTGGACCTGAAACAGCCCATAGCGCCCCAAATCTTCACGCTGCCGCCCATTGCGGCCTACCAGCACCGGCTGGTGTTTGACCTGTACCCGACGGCCGTGGTCGACCCGCTGGAAGCGCTGATTGCCGAGCGGCTGAAAGAGATCAAGCCGGTGCCCGAAGCCCGTGACCCGCTGGGTGAGCTGATTGCCAGGCAGGATCAGAAGAAACCACCAGCCCATGACCCAGTCGCTACAACTTCAGTAGCTAAATCAGCAGATTCCACGAGGGCTACAGCCTCAAATGAGCAGCAAATGACAGCCGGGTCGGCCAAAACCGACCGCCTGATCATCATCGCGCTGGACCCCGGCCACGGTGGCGAAGACCCCGGCGCTATAGGCCCTGCCGGCACGCGTGAAAAAGACGTGGTGCTGCGCCTGGCCCACCGCCTGCGCGACCGCATCAACGCGGGCACGGTCAAGACCGGCAAGACCCAGCTGGCCATGCGCGCCTACCTGACCCGCGACGCCGATTTCTTTGTGCCGCTGCATGTGCGGGTTCAAAAGGCGCGGCGAGTGCAGGCCGACCTGTTTGTCAGCATTCATGCCGATGCCTTCTTCACGCCCAACCCGCAAGGTGCCAGCGTGTTTGCGCTGAGCCAGGGCGGTGCCTCCAGCTCGGCCGCGCGCTGGATGGCCGACAAGGAAAACAAGGCCGACCTGGTTGGTGGTTTGAATGTGCGAGCCAAAGACGCACAAGTGCAACGCGCCTTGCTGGACATGAGCACCACCGCGCAAATCAACGACAGCCTGAAACTCGGTGGTGCCATGCTGGGCGAAATTGGCCGCGTGGGCAAGCTGCACAAGCCGCGTGTCGAGCAGGCGGGCTTTGCCGTGCTCAAAGCGCCCGATATTCCCAGCGTGCTGGTAGAGGCTGCTTTCATCAGCAACCCCGAGGAAGAAGCCAAGCTCAACAGCGACGCGTATCAGGACCAGCTGGCAGATGCTTTGATGCGCGGTATAGAGCGCTATTTCGCCAAAAACCCGCCGCTGGCGCGCAACCGGTCGGTGTGAGCGCAGCGGGGGTCTGCGTTCTCGCTCTGTCTCGGGTCTGCACGATTGATCCGGCTCGGTTAGAGTTGTGGCCAAACGAGGAGACTGATACGTGAAGAATTTCCAGCTGATAGCAGCGGGCGGGGCATTTGCTTTTGCTTTTGCGCTTTGCACACCCACCCAGGCCCGCGTGACCCGCATCGTCATCGACGAGATCACGCCCATGGCAACGCCCGCTGGCGGCGCCGCACCGCCCATCGCCTATGAGCAGATCGCCGGTCGCGCCTTTGGCGAGCTGGACCCCAAGCTGCCCGGCAACGCCATTATTCAGGACATTGATCTGGCCAAGGAGGCCGATGGCAAGGTACGCTACATGGCCTCTTTTGTCATCTACAAGCCGGTTGACATGGCCAAGGCCAGTGGCATGCTGTGGCACGACGTGCCCAACCGGGGCCGGGTGTTCCCTTTCGCGCCACAAGAGATGGCGCTCGGTGACATCATGCTGGCCAGCGCCTGGCAGGGTGACAACGCAGGCAGCACCGCAGTGCGGGCCACCGCCAGCGTGACAGGCATGCAGTTCCTGCAAGTGCCTATAGCGCGCGGTACGGGCAATGCTCCTGTCACCGGCGAAGTCTTCGCACGCATCGTGAACCGCGCCGGGCCTGCATCACAGCCCTTGCTGGTGCAGACCAACCCGGTACCCTACAAGCCAGTGAGCCTGGACACCACCCAGTCAAAACTCGTGTCGCGCGGTGGCGAGAACCAGCGTGGCGAGGTGACTGATGAAGTCAGCATGGCGTCCACCGACTGGGCCTGGGCCAAATGCGACGCAGCCAACCCGTTCCCCGGCACGCCCGACCCGACCCAGATCTGTTTGAAGAATGGTTTTGACGCCAGCCGCCTCTACCAGGTGGTGTTCACAGCGGCCGACCCTTATGTTCTGGGCGTTGGCTTTGCCGCATGGCGCGACATGGGCGCATTTTTCAAGAAGGCGATGGCTGACGACAGCGGTACGCCCAATCCGGTTGCCAAAGCCGTCACGCACAGCGTCACACGCGGCATCTCGCAGTCTGGCAACTACCTGCGCGGCTGGCTGCACCTGGGCTTCAATCAGGCCGAAGACGGCACGCAGGTGCATGACGGCATGTGGCCCATCATTGCCGGGCGCCGCATTGCGCTGAACTTCCGCTGGGCTCAGCCCGATGGCGTGCTGGAGTTGTACCAGGCGGGTAGCGAAGGCCCGCAGTGGTGGCTGCCCGCGCCCGACAAGGTGCGCGGCCTGCCCTCTGCGGGCATTCTGGACCGCTGCACCGCCACCCAAACCTGCCCCAAGGTGATCGAGCATTTTGGGTCCGCTGAAGTCTGGGCGCTCAAGCTCACACCCGAATGGGTAGGCACCGATGGCAAGCGCGATCTGCCACTGCCCGCCAGCGTGCGCCGCTACTACATTGCCAGCAGCAACCACGGCGGCGGTGCGGGCGGTTTCGACACGAGCCTGCCCGGTGTGGGCTTGCCCAAGTCGGGCGCAGTATGCCCCGGCAACAATTTCGGCGTGGGTGTGTTGCCCGCCAACCCGATGCCACATACCCAGACGGTGAACGCCATGCGCGTGCATTTTCGCGATTGGGTGATGAAGGGCACGCCGCCGCCGACCAGCCGCTACCCCACGCTGAAAGGCCGTACCCTCGCGCTGGCTGACAAGAAGTCCATCGGCTTCCCCACCCTGCCGGGGCTGCGCGCCACGGTGCCAGAACCCGACTTCATCATGCCGGTGCTGGACTACGACTGGGGCCCCCAATTCAACCCGCAGGATGGTTCCGGCATTCCTGCCAATGCACCACCCCGCATCAAGCAGGTGCTGAAAATGCTGGCACCCAAAGTCGATGCAGACGGCAACGAGCGCGGTGGCGTACCCGTCACCTTGCTGGATGCGCCCCTGGGCACTTACCTGGGCTGGAACATCACGGCGGGCGGCGACAAGCCGTTTCACAAAGACCAGATCTGCAACTATGTGGGCGGCATGATTCCGTTTGCCCGCACGCGTGCGGAGCGCAAGGCCAACAACGACCCGCGCCGCTCGCTGGAAGAACGCTATCGCAACCATGACGGCTATGTCGCTGCCGTGGGCCGTGCAACGCAACGCGCCGTGAAAGCCGGGTTTCTGCTGCCTGTCGATGCAGCGGCGCTCATCAAGGCGGCTGACGCCAGCGCCGTATTGCGTTAACCCACACTGAACCTAATCCCGCACCCAAACCGATTCAATGAGACTCTCATGACACACACAAGCACTTTGAAAAAATTCCTGCGCAACGCAAGTAACCTCGCCCTGGCACTGGCCACTTCAATAGCTGCCACGGCAGCGGACTACCCGGCTTCCAAAGAAGGCAATTGGGTGGTGAAGGATTTCCGCTTTTCCACCGGCCAGGTGTTGCCGGAGCTCAAGCTGAACTACACCACCGTCGGTGAGCCCACCGGCGAGCCCGTGCTGATTTTGCACGGCACCACGGGCTCCGGGGCGGGCCTGCTGACGCCGACCTTTGCCGGTGAGTTGTTCGGTCCCGGTCAGCCGCTGGACGCCAGCAAGTACTACATCATCCTGCCCGATGCGATTGGTACCGGCAAATCCACCAAGCCGTCCGATGGCCTGCGTGCGGCCTTCCCGAAGTACAACTACGACGACATGGTGGACGCGCAATACCGGCTGGTCAAGGAGCATCTGGGCGTGAAGCACCTGCGTGTGATCATCGGCCTGTCCATGGGTGGCATGCAAACCTGGATCTGGGGCACCAAATACCCTGATTACATGGACGCCCTGGTGCCCATGGCATCGCAGCCGACCGAGATGTCCAGCCGCAACTGGATGCTGCGCCGCCTGATCACCGACTCGATCCGAAATGACCCGGAGTGGAACAACGGCAACTACACGAAGCCGCCCCGCAGTCACCAGTTTGCCTCGGTGTTCTACAACCTGGCCACCAATGGCGGTAACCAGGCGTTGCTGAAAGCCGCGCCCACCCGTGAGAAGGCCGACCAGTTACTGGATGGCCGCCTGAAGGCACCCTTCCCCGCCGACGCCAACGACCATCTGTACCAGTGGGAAAGCTCTCGCGATTACAACCCTTCTCCCGGTCTGGAGAAAATCCAGGCTTCCGTTTTGGCGGTGAATTCAGCGGACGACGAACGCAACCCGCCCGAGACTGGCCTGATGGACCGGGAGCTCAAGCGCGTGAAGAACGCCCGCTATTACCTGATACCGGCCAGTGACCAGACCATTGGACACAGCACAATTGGTCTGGCGAGGTTCTGGAAATCGCAGTTGGCAGACTTGCTGCAAAGTGCGCCCCGCAAATAGTGCTTGCGGCCTGCATGGGGGGCATTCTTTGGCGGGCGCAGGCCCGACGCGGCACTCAGACTCCGCGGCTGTCCCCCGGCCTATGGCCTCCTCCTTGATGCCGCTGCGCTGAATGCCACGCCGACCTGTGCCTGGTAGCGGCGGTAGATGTTCAATCTGTCAAGACCACCATCGCGCCCGCACAACCAAGGCCAGCTAAAACCGGTGTCGTGAGTTTCGGAATATTCACTCAGTCGAAGCCTTGCGCCGCGCCTTCCAAGCCCCAAACAGCACAACCAACCCCGGAACAAAAATCATCGCCCAAATGATCTTGTCCAGATGGGTTTTCACAAACGGGATATTGCCAAAGAAGTACCCAATGGTGATGATGCCCCCCACCCACAGCGCGCCACCCGTCACATCAAAAAAAGTGAACTTGGCGCGCGTCATTTGCGCCACCCCGGCCACAAACGGCGCAAAGGTGCGCAAGAACGGCATGAAGCGCGCTGCCACGATAGTGATGCCGCCGTATTTTTCGTAAAAATCATGCGCCTGATTGAACGCGCGCTTGTTGAAAAATTTGGAGTCTTCCCACTGGAAAACCTTGGGGCCAAAGTAATGCCCAATGGTGTAGTTGCACTGGTTGCCCAGCACGGCTGCGGCAAACAGCAAGCCCACCGAGAGCGGATAACTCATCAGCCCCACACCGCACATGGCGCCTACTACAAATAGCAGCGAATCCCCCGGCAGAAACGGCATGACCACCACGCCGGTTTCTACAAATATGATGAGAAAAAGCAGCGCGTAGACCCACATGCCATAGGTAGCAACGAATGCCTCCAGGTGTTTGTCAACGTGGAGGATGAAATCAATCAAGTACGCGAATATTTCCATAGGCTTGGATTATCTCCGTGTGTACGGGGGATTCTGGGTAGGCGCTGTCCCGCCGCCTAAAATGGCTCACTCGCCTGTGCCATGAACGCCCTTTTATCCCCCTCCCCCCGCCGCCCCATCCGCGAATTGCCCGACGAGCTGATCAGCCAGATCGCCGCTGGCGAAGTGGTTGAGCGCCCGGCCTCAGTGGTGCGCGAGCTGGTAGACAACGCGCTGGACGCGGGTGCCACGCAGGTCACGGTGCGCCTGCTGGCCGGTGGCGTGCGACTGATCGCAGTGGAAGACAACGGCGGCGGCATTTTGCGTGAAGAGCTGAGTCTGGCCTTTCGCCGCCACGCCACCAGCAAGATCAGCAGCCTGCTCGATCTGGAGTCCGTGGGCACCATGGGGTTTCGGGGCGAGGCCCTGGCCGCTATCAACTCCATAGCTGACTGTGCCATCAATTCAAGGGCGAGCGGCCAGCCAGAGGCTTATTCGCTGGAAGGCCGCACGGGCGAGCTGAGGCCCGTGGCACGCAGCACCGGTACCACGGTCGAGGTGAAAGAGCTGTTTTTCAGCACCCCCGCCCGGCGCAAGTTTCTGAAGACCGACGCGACCGAACTGGCACACTGCATCGAGGCCGTGCGCCGCCACGCGCTGGCGCGCCCTGATGTGGGCTTTGCGATCTGGCATGAGGGCAAACTGGTGGACCAGTGGCGCCCTTGCGCGGGCACGCCAGAGGCTGCGCAGGACCAGCGGCTGGCCGATGTACTGGGTGCGGATTTTGTCGAGCGCTCAGTACGCGTGGACTACCTTAGCAGCCCCCTGCATGGGCAGCAGGCGGTGCAGGTCTGGGGCCGCGCGGGCATACCCGATGCGGCGCGCGCGCGGGCAGACCAGCAGTTTTGTTACGTGAATGGCCGCTTCGTGCGCGACAAGGTGCTGACCCACGGTGCCCGCAGCGCGTACGAAGACGTGCTGCATGGCCACCGCCAGCCGGTCTATGCGCTGTTTGTTGCGATTGACCCCACGCGCGTGGACGTGAACGTGCACCCCACCAAGATCGAGGTGCGGTTTCGCGACAGCCGTGAAGTGCATCAGGCAATGCATCATGCCGTGGAAAACGCGCTGGCCACGCCGCGATCTGGCGGCGCCGTTACCGCATCCGATGACATCTCAACCCCTTACGGCACCACTGCGGCGAGCACTGGCGCTGAAAATAGGGAGACAAATCGGCTGCCAGCCCTCGCATCATGGCCTCAGTCCGCTATTGTTTTTGGAGCAGATGCGGGTCACCGGGTTGAGGACCTGGGTGCGCTGTGGCAGAAGTCCGCGCCCCCCCAGTCCCCTGTGTCGCTGCAAACCTACGCTGCTCCAAATGTCACGCCCGATGTCACCCAGCCGCCGCCCTTGCCCGCCGGTGACTGGCCCCTGGGCCGCGCACTGGCCCAGTTGCAGGGCATCTACATCCTGGCCGAGAACAGCCAGGGCCTGATCATTGTGGACATGCATGCCGCGCACGAGCGCATCGTCTACGAGCGGCTCAAGACGCAGATGGCGGCGGCCCATGGTGCCCTTCAGGGCCTGGCCAGCCAGCCGCTGCTGATCCCCGCCACGTTTGCGGCCACACCGCAGGAAGTGGCTACGGCTGAATTGCACGCTGACACCCTCACCACGCTGGGCCTGGAGGTCACGCCGTTTTCACCCAGAACATTGGCCGTGCGCGCCGTACCGGTGTCGCTCGCACAAGGCGATGCCACCGAACTGGCGCGCATCGTGCTGGCCGAGTTGGCGCAGCACGATGCCAGCACCGTGATTGAACGTGCGCAAAACGAACTGTTGTCCACCATGGCCTGCCATGGCGCGGTGCGCGCAAATCGCAGGCTGACCATCGACGAGATGAATGCCCTGCTGCGCCAGATGGAGGCCACCGAGCGGTCCGACCAGTGCAACCATGGCCGTCCCACCTGGCGGCAAATGACAGTGCGGGAGCTTGACGCGCTTTTCATGCGCGGGCGCTAAGGCGGCATCACCGCCTGCCCGGCTTGCAGCGTCTAGCCCGCTAAGTGTCAGTTGAGCGTCAGTTAAACGCCAATGGCCGCCAGCCGCCAGAGCGAAGTCACCTCTGCCGCACGCGCCGCGTGCAAGGCATCGTTCACATCCTGCGCTTTGGGATGCACCGGTTTGGCATCGATACGGCTCACCACCTTCAGGCCATTCTGCTCAAACGCCGCCAGCAGTTCGGCCCGGGACCGCAGCCCCAGATGCTCGGCAAAGTCAGACAGGATCAGCCAGCCCTCACCCTTGGGGGCCAGGTGAGCCGTCAGCCCTTTCAGAAAACCCTTCAGCATCTGACTGCCTTCGTCGAACACGGCATGCTCAATCGGCGAGCTGGGCCGCGCGGGCAACCACGGCGGGTTGCACACCACCAGGGATGCGCGCCCTGGCGGGAACAAATCGGTGTTGACCAGTTGCACGTGCTCAGCCACGCCCAGCCTTGCCAGATTGTCTTGCGCACAGGCCAGTGCACGCGGGTCGGTGTCGGTGGCGACCACCTGGCCCACGCCCCGGCGCACCAGCACGGCCGACAGCACACCGGTGCCGGTACCAATGTCAAAGGCCACGATCGCGGCCTGGCCCGGCGGTGCCTTGGGCAAATGGGCCGTGGCCACCAGGCGCACGTATTCGCCCCGCACTGGCGAAAACACGCCGTAATGCGGAAAGATGCGGTTGTTGGGGGCATCACCCAGCGCAGCCACTTCAATGCCCACGCGACGCCACTCGTGAGCACTGGTCATGCCCATCAACTCACGCAGGGATACGACCGAATCGCCAGTGCCATCTGCCGCGCCCCAAACTTCAGCACAGGCTTCGCGCGCGTCCGGCGCGCGGCGCAATGCAATGCTGTAGTCCGCCTTGACCGGAATCAGCAGCATGCCCAACACGCGAGCCCGCTGCGCCCGCGCCTGGCGGTGCAGGTGAAACGCATTTGCTTGCGGCAGTGCAGGCGCGCCAGGCGCAGCGGCTTCGTCCCTGGGGCCTGCCTTGACGCCTTTTCTCTGCTTGCGCAACGGCGTCTTGTCAATGCGACGTGACAGCGCCTGCAGCAACTGCCGTGCGTTCTGGAAGTCGCCACGCCAAAGCAGGCCCGTGCCTTCGCACGCGGCCCGGTAGGCGGTATCGGCCGTGGTGGTGTCGTCCGCCAGCGTCACGCGCTTGGGCGGCGGCGCGCCGCGCTCGGAGCGCCACAAGGCGGCGCAGTCTGCGCCCGCCTCGGTCCAGTGGATCATGGAGTGCGCACTACTGCGGATTTCTGTTGCAGCGCCAGGAGTTGTGGATAAGGTCAATGGGTACTTTGGTTTGATTGCAAAAAAGGGGATTTACAGACTGACAGATGGCAGCCTCTTGTCAAGGGGTTGAGGCCAACGCGGTGATTCAGGGATCGGCACCCACCATGGCTTTCAGGTCTTTCAGCAGCAGACACAAATGCATGGGGTCCGTCGGGCTTGGCTCGAACTCCCAGTTCAGGTACCACTGCCGCGCTGCGTCGTCCTTGGCGTGACTGGCCAGCGTTGACCGCAGCCGCCATGCTGGGATGCCTGATGGCCAACCTGGGGGCTGCCGACAACCCCCTGACGGCGACGCTGCTGTCTCTCTGCAATGGGGCGGAGATTCTGTTGTGTGCGGCGCTGACGCGGCGGTTCACCAACGGCGCGGTCGATCTCAGCCGGACCCGGGACTTGTTGGTGTTCGGCGCTGTGGCGGCTGGCGCAGCGGCGCTGGCGCCGGGGCTTTTGGCGGCGGCGATCCTCGGCCAGGCCGGCCACCA
>JANOAP010000357.1:0-17520 GCA_031411175.1 Rhodoferax sp.
GTTTGTGTACCTCAAGTTGGCCCGCGGGGTCAGGGGATTTGACGCCATCTTGGGTGGCCACACCCTTGTTGGCATGCCGGTGGCCAGCATCATCAGCAACAAAAACGGCAAGACGCTGGTGACCAACTCGGGCTCGAACAGCAAATTTCTGGGAGTGCTTGACTTTGAGGTCAAAGACAAAAAAGTCACTGATTTCCGCTACAAGTTGCTGCCGGTATTCGCCAACATGCTGCCAGCCGATGCGGAGATGGACGCGCTCATCACCCGTGTACGCGCACCCTATGAGGCGAAGCTGAACGAGAAGCTGGCTGTCAACGATGGATTGCTGTACCGGCGGGGCAACTTCAACGGCACGGGTGATCAGCTATTGCTGGACGCGCTGATGGAAGTGCAGGGTGCCGACATTGCGTTCTCGCCTGGCTTCCGGTGGGGCACCACACTGCTGCCGGGGCAGGCCATCACACGCGAGTGGCTGATGGACATGACCGCCATCACGTACCCCTACACCACACTGACCGAGATGACGGGTGAGACCATCAAAACCATTCTGGAAGACGTGGCCGACAACCTGTTCAACCCCGACCCCTACTACCAGCAGGGCGGCGACATGGTGCGCGTGGGGGGCATGCAGTACAACTGCAATCCGGTCGCCGCAATGGGCAAGCGCATTGATGGCATGCGGCTCCACGGCAAGCCCATTGAAGCCGACCGCAAGTACAAGGTGGCAGGCTGGGCACCGGTATCGGAAGAGGCAAAAGCCACGGGCGGAAAGCCGATTTGGGATGTTGTGGAGCCCTGGCTCAAATCCAGGGGTCGCATCGCGCCACGCAAGCTCAGCACGCCCGCTTTGGTGGGGGTGAGGGACAATCCGGGGTATAGCCCTTAAGGGCGGCACAGGCTACGTCATGGCGGCCAGATTTGTGCCATGATTCAGGCATTCTGTATTGCCTGGAGGAGAGGGTCAGCATGAGCATCGTACGCAAAGATTCGCCGCCAGTCGATGTGACAAGGCCTGCGCCGTTGCCGCTCTATGACGCGAATGACCCCCTACCAGTGCCTGACGTGAGCGAGGTCAATTCTGAATCTATCTGGGCGCTGTTTCCGGACTCTCCGGCTGCATCCGGCCCGACTCCTGACTGTGACCCGTTCGGAGAAACAGTTGCTGCGCCGTTGAAGCCGTAGGTTGTTGCCGTTACTTTTTCAGCGCAGGCATTTCCAGAGTCACACTGGCGGGGCTTTCGGCGTTTGGAGCCAGAGCCGCACTGCGCAGGGCCACAGATTTCAGCACCAGTTCTTCCTCTACACGGGCTCCGACCCGGTAGGGCCTTGCCGGTTTGCCATCCACCGAAATCAATGCGGCACCGCCGCTCCTGCCGTCAGCCACGACGCCGACCAGCGACAGCCTGCTAGCCAAGCCGGGCAGGGCGACAAGGGCTGTGGGCACCGCTGTGGCATTGCCGCCCCCCAGTGCACGGGCCAGCGCCTGGGGGTCGGAAGAAGCGGCCTCGGTGGTGGTCACCACAGAGGATGAGACTATGCCGGGGCTGCCACCGGGCCATTTGAGCCCCCAGTAAACCGCGCTGGCAGCGGCCATGCCAGCCAGCACAAATGCAGCCAGCCGGGGCCGCCAAGTGTTTTGCGAGTTGGGTTGCATGGGGCGATTATCATTGAAGCTGACGTGTGCTGGCCCCCCATGGCGGGGTTTCAGATGGCCACTTACTTACATTCAAGGGAGAGTTTCGGATGACATGCATCACCCAATCCTGGCGAGGCCCGTTGCGACAACATTTGCGACACCGATTGCAAAAGGGCTTCACGCTGATCGAACTCATGGTGGTTCTGGTGATCATCGGCGTGCTGGCTGCACTGATCGTGCCTAACGTCCTTGACCGTGCTGATGATGCACGTGCCACGGCGGCTAAAACAGACGTGAACAATCTGATTCAGGCGCTCAAGCTTTACAAGCTGGACAACCAGCGTTTTCCCACGGCCGAGCAAGGCCTGCAGGCGCTGGTGGCCAAACCTTCCAGCGGCCCCATTCCCGGCAACTGGAAGCCTTATCTGGACAAGCTGCCCAACGACCCGTGGGGGCGTTCTTACCAGTACCTGAACCCCGGCGTGAAGGGCGAGATTGACGTGCTGTCTTTCGGCGCTGACGGTCAGGCGGGTGGTGAGGGCAAGAATGCAGACGTCGGCTCTTGGCAGTGAGATTGCCCCCACGGTCGCCCACTTTGTGTGGCTTCCTGCCCCCCGAGGGGGCCGCATTTTGCCTTGGGGCGGCCCGGCGGCAAAACAGACCCCCGCGCTAGGGGCGTGTGGGTCACGGGGCTTTACCTTACTGGAGCTGTTGCTGGTCGTTGCGATCATTGCGATTGCTTCCGCCGGGGTGAGCTTTGCACTGCGCGATTCGGGGCAAACGCAGCTGGAGCGGGAGGCGCAGCGGCTGGCTGCGTTGTTTGAATCGGCGCGGGCACGGTCGCTCACCAGTGGTGTGGCGGTGCGCTGGCGCACGACAGACGGTGGATTTGTTTTTGACGGCCTGCCGCCCGGCTCACTGCCGCAGGGCTGGCTGGCACCCGGTGTCGGTGCCGACGTGCCGACCAGTGTGCTGCTGGGCCCAGAGCCCATCATCGGGCCTCAGGCTGTCAGGCTGGTGTCACTGAGCCAGCGCGGCCTGTCCCTGGCGGTGGCTACCGACGGCGTCAGGCCGTTCACCGTGCAAGCGGCTACTGCACCGGTGTCGCCATGATGCATGCAGCAGCAAAGGCGCGGTGCCAAATCGCGCGGCGCCAACTAGTGCGCCAGCGTGGCTTCACCCTGGTGGAAGTCCTCGTGGCCCTGGGCATTGTGGCCATTGCGCTGACGGCCGGTACGCAGGCAACCTCGTCGCTCACGCGCAATGCCGAGCGGCAGTCCGACGTGCTGCTGGCCCACATGTGCGCCGAGAACGAACTGGTCAAAGTTCGCCTGTCAAAGCAGATGCCGGGTGTGGGCGACACCCGCTTGCCATGTGAGCAGGCGGGGCGCAGTCTGGTGGTGGGCCTGTCGGTGCGCCCCACACCCAACCCTAATTTCCGCCGGGTAGATGCACAGGTGCTGGATGGCAACTCGCCCATTCTCAAGCTGTCCACCGTCGTAGGCCAATACTGATGCCAGTGAGAAGGCCCAGACCTGGCCATAGTGCCGCTAGGGGCTTCACGCTGATCGAACTGCTGGTGGCCATCAGCGTGATGGCGTTGATGGCGGTGCTGAGCTGGCGTGGTCTGGATGGCATGACCCGTGCACAAGCCCAGTTGCAGCAGCGTGCTGACGATGTGCTGACCCTGCAGGCCGGTCTGAACCAGTGGGGTACTGATCTGGATGCCATCATTCAATTGCCCCAGACACCCGCACTGGATTGGGATGGCCGTGCCCTGCGCATGACACGTCGCAGCAGTGCCGGACCCACTGAAGGAACCCGGTCGCAACCGGGCCTGGTGGGTGACGTGGTGCGCGTCGTGGCCTGGTCTCGGCGCGATGTGGATGGCAGTGGCCAGTGGTTGCGCTGGCAGTCGCTGCCCCTCGTAACACGGGGCGATGTGCAGGCGGCCTGGGCGCTGGCCGCCCAGTGGGCACAAAACCCGGGTGATGCGGAGAAGAAAGGCGAGGTCCGTGTCGCGTTGTTAAACCAATGGCAGGTTTTTTATTACCGGGGCGGGGCCTGGACCAATCCGTTGTCCAGCACGGGTGCTTCCTCAGCGGATGCTCCACCTGCGGTGTCGGGCCTGTCAGTTGGTGCTGATGTGTCGATTCCCGAAGGTGTTCGCGTCGTGTTGACCTTGCCGCCAGGGCAAGCCATCAGCGGCGTATTGACGCGTGATTGGGTGCGCCCGACCTTGGGTGGGGGCAAATCATGAGAGATTGCCCCCACGCTCCCGCATTTCGTGTGGTCGCTCGTTCACAGCGCGGCGCCGCGATTCTTACGGCCATGCTCACCGTGGTGCTGGTGGCCACGCTGGCCGCCGCGTCTCTTTGGCAGCAATGGCGCAGCGTGGAGGTTGAAGAAGCGCAGCGTGCGCGGGTGCAGTCGGCATGGCTGCTGGTGGGTGCGCTGGACTGGGCGCGGCTTATCCTGCGCGAGGACGTACGCTCCGGCAACATTGACCATTTGGGCGAGCCTTGGGCCGTGCCGCTTGAAGAGGCTCGCCTGTCAACTTTCTTTGCCGCCGACAGCAGCGCCAGCGACCGGGCCGACGACGCCCTGCAGGCCTTTATTTCAGGCGACATCGTCGACCTGCAGTCGCGCCTGAATGTTACCAATCTGGTGGAGAACGGGCAGGTATCGCTCAGCAGCATCCAGGCCTTCGACAAGCTGTTTGGATTGTTGAATCTGCCCAATAACGAGCTGGGCCGCATGGCCGAAAACCTGCGCTTTGCGCTGGACACCAGTGCCGAAAACCGCTCTGGCAATCAGGCCCCGTTATTGCCGCAGCGGGTGGAGCAACTGGTCTGGCTGGGCGTTTCCCAGCGCACCGTTGCCGCGCTGGCACCCTACATCACGGTTCTGCCAGCCCGCACGGCGGTGAACCTCAACACGGCCTCAGCCGAGGTGCTGTTTGCCTGCGTCGAAGGCCTGGACATGGCGGGCGCGCGCCAGTTGGTGACGGCCCGGGCGCTCAACCATTTCCAGACGCTGTCAGATGCCAGCAAATTGATGGGCGGGGCGGCGACCCGGGTGGTAGAAGGCCAGCACAGCGTGTCATCCCGGTTTTTTGAGGTACGGGGCCGGTTGCGGCTGGAGCAAGCCATTGTTCAGGAGCGGTCGCTGGTGCAGCGCGACGGCCTGGAGGTTAAAACGCTGTGGCGCGAGCGGATGGCGGGCCTGCCTGCGCCCAAGCCTTCTCTACAATGACCGGCGAGATCGCACCATGTCCACCTTGATTGTTACCTTGCCCCAGGAATTGCCGCTGCCCACAGCGCAGTTTGATTACGTGCTCACCGTCGACGGGACCAGTGTGGTTGGGCAGTCGCGCGTGCCCGCAGCACTGCTGCCCCCGGTTCCCAACGGCGAAGTGGTCGCGGTGGTGCCGGTACGTGCGTTGTCATGGCACCGCGTGCAGTTGCCCAAAGGCACGTTGGCAAAAAACTTTTTGTCGGAAGGCAACTCGCCGCGCCTTCGGGCCGTGCTTGAAGGCTTGTTGGAAGACCGTCTGCTGGATGATCCAGCGCAACTTCATTTTGCACTGGCACCCCAGGCCCGTGATGACGCGCCCGTGTGGGTGGCTGCCTGTGACCGGGTCTGGTTGCGCGATGCGCTGCAGGTGCTGGAACTGGCCGGTCGCCCGGTGGCGCGCATTGTTCCCGAGTTCGCACCCGGTGGTTTTGAGGATGTTCAAGAGGGCGCAGCAGAAGGCAGCCCGGCCCTGTACGTCACCGGCACCAGCGATAACGCCCAGCTGGTATGGATGCGCCCGGAAGGCGTGACGGTGCTGCCAATGACCGCCAGCAGTGTGGCCTTGACCGCCTGGCCGGAAGACGCGGCGATCATGGCCGAGCCCGCCGTGGCCGTGCTGGCTGAGGGCCTGTTCAAGCGCCGGGTCAGCCTGCAGCAAAACGGTCAGCGCTGGTTGCTGGCGGCCCGCTCGGGCTGGGACCTGGCGCATTTTGATCTGGTCAACTCCAGCCGCACGCGCACCTGGAAGCGCGCCTCCAGCGTCACCAGCAGCTTGCTGAAAGCGCCGCGTTGGCGGGCGGCCCGCTGGGCGACTGCGGCTCTGGTTGTGGTTCAACTGGCCGGCTTAAATGCCTGGGCCTGGAAAGAGCGCACCAGCCTGGACGCCAAGCGGCAGGCGGTGCGTGACATGCTCACCACCACCTTCCCCGGCGTGAAAGTGGTGATCGACGCGCCCGTGCAAATGGGGCGTGAGCTGGCTGTATTGCGCCAGGCCGCCGGCGGTGCCTCCCCCGGTGATTTTGAAGCCCTTATGACATCTTTTGGGGCTTCAGCCGCCGTACCATATGCTCCTTCAGCTATTGAATTTGTAGCGAACGAGGCGCGCATCAAAGGTCTTGGCCTGAATAGCGGGCAGGTCACGGCAGCGGCAGACACGCTCAAACGCGCCGGGCTGTCGCTTCGCAGTGATGGGGATGCTGTGGTGATCCGGTCGCGGGAGGCGCCATGAGTGAAACCCTGAACGTGTTACAGCAATGGCAAGCCCGATGGAATGCGCTGGCCAGCCGCGAACGAAACATGCTGCTCGCGGCTGCGGTCATCGTGGCGGGGGCTTTGCTGTGGTGGATTGCGCTGGCACCCGCGCTGGCTACTTTGCGTGCGGCAGAGGGCCAGCACCAAAAACTGGATGCCCAGCTTCAGCAGATGCAAGTCTTGCAGGTCGAGGCGATGGCCTTGCAATCGCAACCCAAACTGACGGTTGACGACGCGCAGCGCACGCTGGCAGCCTTGTTGAAGCAGACGCTGCCGGGCACAGCGCAGATGTCGGTGGTGGGCGACCGCGCTACGGTGACCCTTAAGGGCGCGGGGGCCGATGCCCTAGCGCAGTGGATCACCCAGGCCCGCATCAATGCCCGGGCGATTCCCAGTGAGGTGCGGCTGGTACGCAGTGCAGCCAACAGCACGGGCGCACCCCCGGTCAACCGCAGTGTGGCGTGGGATGGCACGCTGGTGCTGACCCTGCCCGCACGTTGATGCCGACCATGGCGCGTTCACGTTCACATTTTGCGTCGGGTGTCACACGTTCCGGCTGGTCTGCCTCCAACGGGGGCTGGGCGGTGTTCGGGGCGTTGGTAGGCCTGGTATCAGCGTCGCTGGTATTTGCCCCGGCCCGTTGGCTGGCAGCGTTGGTGCATCAGGCCAGCGCCGGACACGTCACCTTGGCGGACGCCCGCGGCACGGTATGGGCCGGCTCAGCCCGGCTGGTGTTGTCAGGCGGAGCGGACAGCCAGGGGGCGACAGCCCTGCCGGGCCGTGTTGACTGGCGTTTGCGGCCCGCGTTGAACCGGGTCCACGCGGATGTCACCGCAAGCTGCTGTATGGCGCAGGCGCTGCAGGTGCTGGCCGCGCCGCGCTGGGGTGGCGCGCGCCTGAGCGTGGCCAATCACCAATCGCAGTGGCCGGCCGGGCTGCTGGCCGGGTTGGGCACACCCTGGAACACTGTGCAGGCGCAGGGGCAACTGGCACTGTCCACCCAGGGGCTGTCATTAGAATGGCTTGAAGGCCGGTCGGCTATGGCAGGCCGCCTGCAGGTGGATGCGCTGGATATGGCGTCGCGGTTGTCCACCCTCAAGCCCATGGGCAGTTACAGGCTGACGTTGACCGGAGGCGCTCTGAACACATTACAGCTGGACACCTTGGCGGGTAGCCTGCAATTGACGGGCTCGGGACAATGGGTGGGTGGGCGTCTGCGGTTTGATGGTGCTGCCAGTGCTGCGCCTGATCGGCTGGAAGCCCTGTCGAATCTTTTGAACATCATTGGACGGCGCGATGGCGCGCGCTCCGTCATCAAAGTGGGTTAACGCTGCATGAAATCTACCAACTCAACCCACCAGACCGGCTGCCGATTTGCTATTAGAAATGTAGCTTATCAAGCAATATTGACGGGGGCTGTCGGCCTTTTTTCGTCTCAGGTAGTGGCACAAACCATGATTGCGCCCACCGCGCCGCCGCCTGGCTCTGCGCCAGCGCAGCCCCTGCCGTTTGTGCAGCCAACACCCCAGTTTCAGCCGCCGCAAATCCAGCCGTCCGTTGTGCAGCTATCGCTGCCACCGCAGCCGCAAGCCCAGGTGCCGGCGCAGATGAGCCAGGCCCGCCGCGGCGAGCCCATCACATTGAATTTTGCCAACGCCGAGATTGAAGCCGTGGCCCGCACCATGGCCACCATCACCGGGCGCAATGTGGTGGTGGACCCCCGCGTGAAAGGCGTCATGACCCTGGTCACCGAACGCCCCGTCACCCCCGCTGTGGCCTACAACCAGTTTCTGGCCACGCTGCGCATGCAGGGTTTCACCGTGGTGGACGCGGGGGGGCTGGACAAAGTCGTGCCCGAGGCCGACGCCAAGCTGCAGGGCGGCAGTGTCACGGTGGGCGATGTGTCTGCTGGCGCGGTAGGCAACCAGATCATCACCCAGATCTTCAAGCTCAATTACGAATCGGCCAATAACCTGGTGCCGGTGCTGCGCCCGCTGATCAACCCAAACAACACCATCAACGTCAACCCCGGCAACAACTCCCTGGTCATCACCGATTACGCCGACAACCTGCGCCGCCTTTCACGCATCATCGCGACCATGGACGTGCCCAATGCCACGGATGTGGAAATCATCCCGCTCAAACATGCGCTGGCGGCCGACCTCGCTCCGCTGGTGCTGAGGCTGATTGAGGCACCGGCGGGTGCCGCTGCGGCAGGGCAGGCCGCCGACGCGTCATTCAAGACAACCCTGGTGGCCGAGCCACGCTCCAACACACTGATTTTGCGTGCAGCCAACCAGGGCCGGGTGAGCCTGGTCAAGTCGCTGGTTGACAAGCTGGACCAGCCCACCAGCGCTGGCACCAATGGCGCTTTGGGCAATATTTATGTGGTGTACCTGAAGAATGCTGAGGCGACCAAGCTGGCAGTCACCCTGCGCGCCGCGCTGTCAGGCGAGGCGCGCGGCGCCAGCGCATCGGGCACGCCTGTCAGCACGGCCGCTACCCCATCAGGGGTGGCCGCCACCACCAGTAGCCAGTCGTTTGGCCAGTCGGCCCAGCCATCCACCGGCGGTCAGATTCAGGCCGACCCGGCCACCAACTCGTTGATCATCACCGCGCCCGAGCCGCAATACCGGCAACTGCGCGCCGTGATCGACAAGCTCGACGTGCGCCGTGCCCAGGTCTTTGTGGAGAGCCTGATCGCCGAGGTCAATGCTGACAAGGCCGCCGAGTTTGGCATCCAGTGGCAAGGCGCCTTGGGCAACAGCGGCGACGCCAACATTGGCCTGCTGGGCACCAACTTCTCGATAGGCGGCGCCAACATTCTTTCGCTCGCTGCGGGCGGCGGCACCACGCTGCCCAGCAGTGGCCTCAATGTAGGCGTGGCCCAGCGGACCAACGGCGTTTATGTGCTGGGTTTTCTGGCGCGCTACCTGCAAAGCAACGGTGACGGCAATATTTTGTCAACGCCCAATCTGCTGACGCTGGACAACGAGGAGGCCAAGATCGTTATCGGCCAAAACGTGCCCTTTGTCACCGGCCAGTACACCAACACCGGCAGCAGCAGCAACACGGTCAACCCGTTTCAAACCATCGAGCGCAAAGACGTCGGCCTGACGCTCAAGGTCAAGCCGCAAATCAGCGAAAACGGCACGGTTCGCCTGAGCATCTCGCAAGAGGTCTCCAGCGTGCAGGCCTCTACCGTTAACGCGGCCAATGGCCCCACCACCAACAAGCGATCCATCGACACCAACGTGCTGGTGGCCGATGGCTCCATCGTTGTGCTGGGCGGGCTGCTGCAAGACGAGTATTCGGGCAACCAGGAAAAGGTGCCTGGCCTGGGTGACGTGCCGTTCTTTGGCAACCTGTTCAAGTCTGAGGTCCGCAGCCGCAAAAAAACCAATCTCATGGTGTTCCTGCGGCCCGTGGTGGTGCGCGATGCCAGCGCCACTGATGCACTCACGATGGACCGCTATGACCTGATGCGCGCCAATCAACAGGGTGCACAACCCGTGAACAGTGTTGCCGTCCCTGTCAATGAGGGCCCGGTGTTGCCACTGCCCGCTGTGCGCCCACCCGGCACGGCACCGGCGGTGCAGAAATAGGCAGCGCGACTCCCCATGCGCTACCCCCTGCCCTACGCCTTTGCCCGCACGGGCCAGCTGTTGCTGGAAGAAGATGGTGGTGATCTGACGCTGTGGCTGCACCCCGCGTCCAACCCGTCGGCATTGAGCGAAATCGGGCGCAAATATGCGGTTCAGCATGTTCAAGTGCAGGCCGTTGACGCACTGATCCAGCGCATCAGCGCGGCCTACGCGCAGGGCGAGTCCAGCGCCGCCACGGTGGTGAGCGAAGTCGAAAGCGACGCCGACCTCACCCGCATGATGCAAGACCTGCCCGCCATTGAAGACCTGCTTGAAACATCAGACGACGCGCCCATCATCCGTATGCTCAATGCCTTGCTGACGCAGGCCGCGCGTGATGGGGCCAGTGATATTCATATCGAGCCGTATGAGCGCCATTCCAGCGTGCGCTTCCGGGTGGACGGCACGTTGCGTGAAGTGGTGCAGCCCAACCGCGCGCTGCACGCTGCACTCATCTCGCGCCTGAAAATCATGGCCGAGCTGGACATTTCAGAAAAGCGCCTGCCGCAGGATGGTCGCATCAGCCTGCGCATTGGCACCCGCGCGGTGGACGTGCGCGTGAGCACGTTACCCAGCGCACATGGCGAGCGGGCTGTGTTGCGCCTGCTGGACAAGAGCGGGAGCAAGCTCAACCTGGAAGCCGTGGGCATGCAGGGCGAGGTACTGCTGCAATTGCAAAAACTCATTGCCCAGCCCCACGGCATTATTCTGGTGACCGGCCCCACGGGCTCCGGTAAAACCACCACGCTGTACGCCGCGTTGAGTCGGCTGGATGCCACGCGCAGCAACATCATGACGGTGGAAGACCCGATTGAATATGAGCTGTCGGGCATTGGCCAGACCCAGGTGAACGCCAAGATTGACCTGAGCTTTGCCAAGGCCCTGCGCGCGATTTTGCGGCAAGACCCGGACGTGATCATGATCGGCGAAATCCGTGATTTTGAGACTGCGCAAATCGCGATTCAAGCGTCGCTGACCGGCCACCTGGTACTGGCCACGCTGCACACCAACGATGCCGCCAGTGCGGTGACGCGGTTGACTGACATGGGTATTGAGCCGTTTCTTCTTAGCTCATCACTGCTTGGCGTTTTGGCCCAGCGGCTAGTGCGAAAACTGTGCACCCATTGCAAGGGCCCGGGCTGCGAGCACTGCGGTCACACCGGCTACCAGGGCCGCACCGGCGTGTTCGAGTTGCTGGTGACTGGCGATGCCATCCGCGCCCAAATCCATCAAAAGGCCGCCGAGGCCGACATCCGCGCAGCGGCGCTCAAGGGCGGCATGATGCTGATGCGCGACGACGGCGAGCGGCTGGTGCAAAGCGGGGTGACATCGCGCGAAGAGCTGGTGCGGGTGACGCGGGATTAGCCACCTGGAAAGAACTGCGGCTTTGCGGGCAGAACCCGCACCATTTACGCAAGTATTCGCGAAGCAGGCCAGCAAAGGCCCGCCCTGAGCCCCTTTTCAGACTCAGAGGCTTCCGTGACATTGACCAACGCGACGCGGGCACCCAGCAAGTCGGCATACCGCCTCACAATGGCCAGCCCCAAGCCAACGCCCTGGCCTGCGCCTATCTTCGCAACCCTGACTGTGCTGTTGGCCTGTTGCCATCGCTGTGATAGCTCTTCCTGCGTGCCGTCCGCAATGCCCAGGCCGTTGTCGATGACCTGCAAAGACAGGCTTTCGGCGTCGGCATGCAGCTCGACCGTGATGGTGGGTGGCAGGCCTGATGCAGGCCTGCCATAGCGGAAGGCATTGTCAAGCAGGTTGATGAGCGCGCCCTCGATCAGGCCCGCATCGCCCATGATGCTGATGGCCGAATCCAGCCCGCGTGCCCCCAGATCAACCCCCAATGCGTCGGCGCGTGGCAGTGCGTCAAGAACGATGCGACGCACCAGAAGATCCAGACGGACCGGCACCAGTTGAAGGCTGTCGCGTGTTTCATCGGCCAGCGCCAGGGCCAGCAACTGCTCGACGATATGGCTGGCGCGCACTTCGCTTGCGGCCACCGCCTTGAGCTGCTGTTGCCAGATGGCGGGGTCTGATTGGGACAGCCCGTATTCGGTCAGGGCGCGTATGCCCGCCAGCGGCGTGCGCATTTCATGGGCGACATTGCCCGTGAACTCGCGTTGCGCCTGCACACCCGCTGCGATTCGGCCCAGAAGCGAGTTGACCGCGCCACCAAGCCGCTGAATGTCCCGGTTAGACGCCGTCACCGGCACGGGTGCCAGGTCGGCCGCATCGCGCTGGTTCAGCGTCAATTGCAGCGCGGTCAGGGGTTGCAGGTCGGTACCGATGACACGGCGCAGCCAGGCAGCCAGAACCAGCAGCAGCAAGGCCTGCGGCACCAGCGAAAACAGCAAAAGCCTTTGCAGCAGCGCCGTGCGGCTGCGCGTTGTCTGGGCCATGATCACCCGGAAACCCGCACCGTCTGCACGTGTTACGGTCACCACCCGCAGCGTGTTGCCCTCGTGCGATGTGTCGCTGAATACGTAGGGGTCCGTGTTAGAGCCAGGCCCGGCGCGAAGCCATGGGTGACCCGAAATAAGGCTGCCATCGGTGCGCTGCACGGCAAAATAAACGGTCTCGCTCTGGTCATACAGAAGTGCTTTGAGCTCGCTTTCCGTCAGTTTGAGCTGGTGACCTTGAGGACCGTTTTGCACGTTGGCAGTCAGGGCGAATGCATCGTCCAGTAGGCCGCGATCAAATGCCTGTTGTGCGTAATAGAAGGCAACGCTGGTGGTGATGGCTGTGCCGACAATCCAGACCAGGGCCAGAGGCAGCAGCACGTGGCGGGCCAGGCGCGTGCGCAAAGAGGGCAGGCGCGGCTGCATTGGGTCCGTGCCGGCAGCCTGCCTGTTCACCCCTGGGTCTCCGGTTTGATTTCGAGCGCGTAGCCCAGCCCGCGCAAGGTGCGAATGCCAATGCCGCTGGAGGGCGTTTCGGCGAGCTTCTTGCGCAAACGTGAAATGAAGGCTTCCAGGGCGTTGTCGCCCAGAGATTCGTCGAAGCTGGAGAGCTTGTCTGACAGCGCCTGTTTGCTGACCACACGCCCGGGCGGCGTCATCAGTTCCCACAAGACTTCAAATTCGCGCGCCGGCAATTCAAGCGCTTGCCCATGCAGCGTAAACCGGCGGGTGCGGCGGTCCAGTGCCAGCGCACCCAGTAACACCAGGTCGAGCGTGCCCTGGGTTCTGCGCACCAATGCACGCAGCCGGGCATCAACCTCGCCCAGGTCAAACGGCTTGCCCAGGTAGTCATCGGCACCGGCGTCCAGCCCGGCGATGCGTTCACTGGTGCGGTCACGCGCGCTCAAGACCAGCACGGGCGTGTGGTCGCCTCGGCGGCGGGCGGCACGCAGGGCGCTCAGGCCCGAGCCGTCAGGCAGGTTCAGGTCGAGCAGTACCGCATCAAACGGCTGCACCCGCCACAGCGTGTCAGCGTCTGCCAGGTTGGCCGCTTCATCCACACGATGCCCGCAGTCGGTCAAAGACGTGCACATGACCTGTCGCAGCACGGCGTCATCTTCAATCAGCAGGATTCTCATGGCGCTTGCGTATACGTAGTAGTCACATGGGCAAAGTCAGGTTGTGGTCAGGCACTTGCAACGATAAACGGGGCTGGAGATTTGAATCATGACAGAACTGACCCGGTTGATTCCAGGCGTGGAAGTGGGAGATCAAGACGCCGAGGTCCTGCTGGCGCTGGTGAAGGCATGGCAAGGCGTCAATGACCCCGTAGCCACCTGGCAAGCCGCCATCAAAAACCACCTGGGAATCATCTATCGGGTTGCCACCCTGAATAGCCTGGAGCAAATGCTGGATTTTCTGGAAGACATGGAGCGGTTGGGAATGGTGGATGAACTTGAAGATGCGCTTGAGCAGGTTGACGGGTTCGATTCGATTTTGGTGATGTCGGTAAAGGGAAACGGTCAATGAGGATACGACAGATCGTCAAGGGCAGCATCCTGGTGGCTGGAGGATTATTTGCGACATTCGCCGGTGCGCAATCCACGGCGCTGAGCCTCGCGCAAGCGCTGAAAGCGGCGCAAAGCAATATGGACGTCACGCTGGCCCGCAGCGCGGCTGTGGCTGCGCAGGCAGACGTTTTGGCGGCTGACCGTGCGCCGTTCCCCACGTTGTCGGCCAAGTTCAGTTCGATTGACCTTCAGAACGGCAATGGCGACGGCAGTCTTGTGGCCGACAGGCGCTATGACAAGGGTGTTGGCCTTGACTGGACCTGGGAGCGCGGCAACAAGCGGGTGCTGCGTACCGAATCCGCCCAGCGCAATGCCGCTGCGGCACAGGCCGATGTCGAGGAAGTTCAGGTTTTGCAATTGCTGGCCGCATCGGCGGCTTTTTATGATCTGGCAGCGGCGCAGGACCGGGTGACACAGGTGGAAGCCATTGCCGCCGGCACCGCACAAATTGCATCCAATGCGATGCGCCGGGTGACGGCGGGCGACCTGGCGCGTCAGGAGGCGTTGCGTCTGGATATTGAGTCCGAACGCGCCAAAGGCGATGTGGTGGTGGCCACGCTGGACCGCCAGCGGGCGGCTTATGCGCTGGCGTCAGTTTTGGGGGGTACCCCGTCGGCGCGCAGCCTGCTGGCACGCGCTGACTGGCCCCCTCTGGATCAATCGCCGCCCGAAGCCGGGGCGCAGGATGGCGCACAAGACGCGGTACTGGCCAGCTGGACCGACAGCCGGGCCGATATCCGCGCGGCGACCGAGCGGGTGGCGGCTGCGCGCGCGGCACTGGACGGTGCGGGCGCACAAAAAAAGGCCGACATCACCTGGGGCGTGTCGCTGGATCATTTTCCGGGCACTTCAACGGCACTGCTTGAGCTGCGGATGCAAATGCCCTTGCAGTTTGGCTATCACTTTCAGGGTGAGACAGGCCGCGCCCAGGCCCTGTTGACGGCGGCGCAGGGCACGCTGGAAAAAATGCGGCAAACAGTGGGTCTTGAGTTGCGCGGGCTGCAAGCCCAATTGCAAAGTGCGGCGAAGCGGCGCCAGATCTATGAGCAGGACATCCTGCCGCGGGCCAGCCAGGTCGCGGCCCAGGCGGAGCTGGCGTACGTCAAGGGGGCCCTCACCCTGAATGACCTTTTTGACGCCCGCCGCACCTTGCGCGCTACCGGGCTTGAAGCGCTGACCGCCCGCGCTGACCATGCCAAGGCCCTGACCGCCTGGAAATTACGCACGCAGCCGGTTGCCCCGCAGCTCGTGGAATGAAGACAACCCATTTGCCAAGGACCTTGCCCGTGTTACGCCCCATCTTTTCCCTGTCCCTGGTTGCTTTGGTACTTGCGGCCTGCAACCCTGCACCGCCCGTGCAGCCATCTATTCAAGCACCACCCATTGTTCAAGGTAACCAGTTGCGTTTTCCGGCTGGGCATCCGCAGCTCCTGCTATTGGGTTTAACCTCTGCAGCACCCGGTAAGGCTATCGCGGTGGAGTTACCAGCACGGGTTGTATGGAATGAAGAGAGGACGCAGCGCATTTACCCGGCATTCGCGGGCCGGGTCATGTCCATTCGCGCCGATGTGGGCCAGGTAGTCAAACCAGGTGCAGTGTTGGCGCAGTTGGCCTCTCCAGACTTTGGAAGTGCCCAAGCCGACACAGCCAAGGCGCAGAGCGATTTGCGCCTTGCTCACAAGACGCTGCAACGTCAGCGTGAGCTTTTCGACGCCGGAATTGTTGCACGCAAAGACTTTGAACAAGCGGAAGCCGACACAAACCGTGCCCAAGTTGAAGCCCAGCGCGCAAACGCGCGGACCAACCTGTATGGAGCCGGCACCAGTGTTGACCAGCAATTCGGCCTGCGCACAACAGTCTCTGGTGTAGTGGTTGAGCGCAACCTGAACCCCGGCCAGGAAGTGCGGCCCGACCAGTCCGGTCCTGGGGTACCTGCGCTTTTCGTCGTGACGGATCCGACTCACTTATGGGTACAGATAGACGCGAGGGAGTCGGAAGTAGCAGCACTCAGGCCCGGTGCTAGTTTTGAATTAATCGTTCCAACCCTGCCGGGGCAGAAATTCGAAGGAAGTGTGATTTCCGCGTCGGATTCGATTGATCCCACGACCCGAACCATAAAGATCCGTGGCGTAGTGGAAAACCGTGACCGCTTGCTCAAGGCAGAAATGCTGGCTACGGCACGCGTGGAGCGCCAACTCGGGGCCGGCGTGATTGTGCCTGCCAGCGCGGTACTGCTGAGTGGCTCTAAGCACACGGTCTTCGTGCAAACGCAGGCGGGGGTGTTTGAGCCCCGTGATGTTGAACTGGGGCACCAAGGGCCGCGAGAAGTTGTGGTTTCCCGTGGCCTGGAAGTTGGAGAGCAGGTTGTCAGCGCCAATGTACTGCTGCTTGCGCGCCAATTCCGCCTTGCCCAGGATGATGCCAAACCAATTGGTGGCACTTCGCCAGGTTCCTCGAACGCACCAGTTGGTGCAAAGCAATGAATCGCCTCGTCCGGTATGCACTTTCGCAGCAGTTGATCATCGTCTTATTTACGCTGCTCTTCGCTGCTGCGGGTGTCATCGCTTTCCAGAATTTGTCTGTTGAGGCTTTTCCCGACGTTACCGACACCCAGGTTACTGTGATTGCTCTTTACCCGGGACGCGCGGCGGAAGAGGTGGAAAAGCAAGTCACCCTGCCTATAGAAACAGCTCTCGCCGGTCTGCCAAACTCAATACGTGTGTTTTCGCATACCCAGTTCGGCTTGTCTTATACCGTGGTGACATATGACGATTCGGCCAATGTCAACATTGCCCGGCAGCAGGTCAACGAGAGACTCAATGGCATCGATATTCCAACCGGCGCACAGATCAATGTGGCACCTAACGCGACACCGGTGGGGGAAATCATGCGCTATCGCGTCAAGGGCGATGGGCAAAACGCGACCGAGCTGCGTTCGATAGAGGATTGGGTTATCGAACGCGGGTTGCGCCAGGTCCCCGGTGTGGCCGATGTGGTGGCGATGGGCGGTTTCATCAAGCAATATGAAGTGCAGCCGGACCTGGACAAGTTGCGGGCTACCAAACTGACTTTTCAGAATCTACTCGACGCGTTGGGGCGGGGGAATTCAAATGCCGGTGGAAGTTATGTGGCTCAGGGGGGGCAACAATTCACCATTCGGGGCATAGGGTTGCTTCGATCTCCAGAGGATATTGGCGAGATCGTGGTGTCGGCACGCAATGGCACACCGATACTCGTGCGAGACGTTGCCCAGGTCAAAATTGGCGCAGTACCGCGCTTAGGGATTGTTGGCCAGGATGTAGACGACGATGTGGTGACCGGGATTGTGATCATGCGCAAAGGCGAAAACCCGAGTGTGGTTCTCAAGGGGGTCAAGGCGAAAATTGAAGATCTCAATGCCCGTGGCTTGCCCGCTGGGGTAGCGATCACGCCCTTTTACGACCGCACGTGGTTGATGGGCAAGACGCTGTCCACTGTATTTCGGAATTTGGTCGAAGGCGCATTGCTGGTGTCGCTGGTTCTCTATTTATTTCTCTCCAATTTGCGCGCGAGTTTGGCTGTCGTAATCGTCATTCCATTGGCCTTGCTGGCGACGTTTTTAGGTTTGAAGATCTTGGGAGTTCCGGCCAATTTGTTGAGTCTCGGCGCGATGGACTTTGGCATCATCGTGGATGGGGCGGTGATCGTCATTGAAAACATCATGCACCGCCTTGCTG
>JANOAP010000358.1:0-3867 GCA_031411175.1 Rhodoferax sp.
CCCACATCCTTGCGGACGTCAGGACCTAAACCTGGTGCGTCTACCAATTTCGCCACCCGCGCAAAAAACAATGAGGATGGTCAATCAGACCATCCTCATGAAATCGGTCAGCCTTCTATTTTAACCTGTGGCGTGGTACCGCCATGGCGCACCCGGTGCCGCGCTCAGCGCCTGACGCGAAACCAGGCAGCATACATGGCTGGCAAGGCGAGAAGCGTCAAGACGGTCGCGACAATCAACCCTCCCATGATGGCGACCGCCATAGGCCCCCAGAACACAGAGCGCGACAGGGGAATCATGGCCAGCACAGCCGCTGCAGCCGTGAGCACGATGGGCCGCAAACGTCGCACGGCACTCTCAACGATGGCATCCCAGGTCGGTACGCCTGCGGCTCGGTCCTGCTCGATCTGGTCAATCAGAATGACCGAATTGCGCTGGATCATGCCCATCAGCGCAATGACACCCAGCAATGCAACGAAACCAAACGGGCGGTCAAGCAACAGCAGTGCCCCCGCCACACCGGCGATTCCCATGGGACCCGTCAGGAAAACCAGCACGGCCCTGCTGAAGCTGTGCAATTGCAGCATTAACAGCGTGAACGTGATAAACAGCATGATGGGAACCCCTGCCGCGATGGACGCCGAGCCCTTGCTGCTTTCTTCAACCGCACCGGCAACCTGAATGCGGTAGCCCGCGAAACCCTGTTGAAGCCACCTGGCCTCCAGTGCTTTCAGTTTGGGTAGCAGTTCGGCTGTCACGGTAGCGCCTTGCAGGCCTTCGGCGATATCACTTTGGACCGTGATGGCATAGTCGCGATTTTCCCGCCACATGACACCGGGTTCCCAACCGAACGATGGGCGGGCAATCTGCATCAGGGGAATCGTACGACCTGACGCTGTGGGCAAGTAGGCATTGGCAATGTCGGTGATCGCACTGCGCTCATCAGCGGGTTGACGCAGCACAATATCGATCAGCTTGTCACCTTCGCGGAATTGACCCACCGTCGTCCCCGCCAGAATGGTTTTGGAGGCCTGGGCAATTGACTGGCTGGTCACGCCCAAAGCCCGCGCCTTCGACTGGTCCACATCCAGGCGCAATACTTTGACGAACTCATTCCAGTTGTCGTTCACGCCACGGGTGTTACCACTTTCACTCATGACCGCCTTGACTTCATCCGCACGTTGCCGCAAAACGGCAGGCTCGACGCCAACCACACGAAATTGCACCGGGTAGGTGACAGGAGGCCCATTGGGCAGTACTTTGACGCGCCCCCGCACTTCGGGAAACTCCTGCGCGAGCAATGCCGGCAATTTAATTCGCAGGGCCTCTCTCACCTTCAGGTCTTTGGGGACAACAATAAACTGAGACACATTTGACTGAGGAAAAATGACATCCAGCGGCAGGTAAAACCTCGGCACACCAGAGCCTACCCACGTGCTGACGCTGATGACGCCCGCTTCAGACAACAGTCTCTTCTCCACTCGTTTGGTCAACAACTCATTGGCAGCAAACGAGGTTCCTTCAGGAAACCAGATATCCAGCATGACTTCTGGTCGACTTGAATCCGGAAAAAACTGCTGCTGGACTTTGCCCATGCCCACAATACCCAAAGCAAATGTCAGCAACATCAACCCAATTGTGATCCAGCGATATTTCACGCACCAATTCACCAATTTGCGAAACGTGTTGTAGAACGCCGTATCAAAACTTTCATGCTGGTGCAGATCTTTGCTCGCGCCTTTGCCAACCTGCAGACGCACGGTCTTGTCAAAAGAGTCTGGCCCCTTTGGTGCCGAGGCAACCGCCCCTTCGAGCGGTGGCAGCGCCTTCACATGGGCTGGCGCCTTCAGAATCACGGTGCCCAGGTAAGGCACAAAGTAAACCGACACCAACCAACTCAGAACCAGCGCCAATACGGTTACTGCAAAAATCGCAAATGTGTACTCCCCCGTCACTGACTTGGCCAGACCAATCGGCAAAAAGCCAGTGGCCGTGATCAATGTTCCCGTCAGCATGGGCATGGCAGTAATTTCATAGGCAAAAGTGGCAGCACGCACCTTGTCGTAGCCCTCTTCCATCTTTCGCACCATCATCTCAACGGCAATGATGGCATCGTCCACCAGCAAACCCAACGAGATGATCAACGAGCCCAGCGAGATCTTGTGCAGGCCGATGCCCCAATAGTACATACCTAAAAATGTGACAGCCAATACCAGGGGAATGGTGATACCAACCACCAAGCCCGGACGCATGTCAATGTAATAGCGCCTGTAAAGAGGCTGAATTCCAGGTCGCCGGTGAAAGCCCAGGGCAACGAAACTTACCGCCAACACAATGACGATCGCTTCAATCAAAACCCGCACGAATTCGTTGACCGAGGTTGCAACTGCGCTGGGCTGATCCTGCACCTGCACCAGTGAAACCCCGGCGGGGAGCAGCCGTGAAATATTGCGGGTCGACTGCTCGAGCGCCTTCCCAAGAGCGATGATATCGCCCCCTTTTGCCATGGAAACACCCAGCGCTATCACTTCGCGACCCTGGTGGCGCACCTTGACCTGGGCCGGCTCAACATAGCCCCGCTTGATTGTGGCTATATCGTCAAGACGCATCTGGTTGCCGGAGCTCCCGCGTATGGGCATGCTCTGCAGCTCCTCCACCCGCTCAAACTGTCCGCCCACCCGAACCTGCAAAACGTCAAGGGGCGTCTGCATGGTGCCCGCGCCTTCAACCGCATTTTGCTGCCCCAATTGGGCGAGCACCTGATTCATGTCAAGTCCGAGTTGGGACAACCGCTTCTGGGAGATTTCGATGTACAGCTTCTCGTCCTGCACGCCAAACAGTTCGACCTTGCTGACATCCTGAACCCGTAGCAACTCCTGACGGACGTTGTCGGCCATGGTCTTGACTTCAGCGTTCGAGAATCCGTCAGACTCGAGCGCGTAAATTACGCCATAAACGTCACCAAAGTCGTCGTTGAAAAATGGCCCCTGTACACCACCCGGAAGGGTGAACCTCATGTCGCCAATCTTCTTGCGGACCAGGTACCAGGAGTTGGGCACATCTGCCGATTTGGACGAATCCTTGATCTGAAAGATGACTGTGGACTCGCCCGGCTTGGAATAGCTGCGTATCTTGTCCGCGAACGGTACCTCCTGAAGAGTGCGCTCCACTTTGTCCGTCACCTGCTCAGCCACCTGCTGGGCGGTCGCACCGGGCCACAACGTCCGTATGACCATCACACGAAATGCAAACGGCGGATCTTCATCCTGCCCAAGCTGGAAATAGGTAGCAAAACCCAGGGCCATCAGCACGATCATCAAATAGCGGGTGAGTGCCGGATGCAGCAGCGCCCAGCGTGAGAGATTGAAGCTCTCTTTGGGTTGAGGTGTCGTCATTGAAACCTCACTTCGCAGCCGAACCAGCTGGCTCGGGCGCAACCGCATTGCCTATTGGCTTTGCCTTACCTGTCAATTTTGCGTCTGGCGCTGGTGTCGATTTTTCTTTGTACACCGTGACCTTTTGTCCGGCCTGCAAAACATGCACACCCGCCGAAACCACTTGCATGCCGGGTGTCAGGCCGCTGGAAATTACGGCCTCGTTTCCGTCCGCAGTTGCAATTTCAACAGGCTGCGACTTCAAGGTCATGCTGGCGGGGTCCAGCACCCACACCGCCGTGGTTTTGCCGTCCTGCTTGAGCGCCGTGGTAGGCAGCTTGATGATCTGCAGATTGGCACGTGCGAAAACCTGCGGGCTCACATAGACTGTCGCGCCCAATGGCGGGGCGGCCATTGCGTCTTTGGTGTCCAGTGACACCTTGACCTGGTAAGTGCGGGTAACCGGGTCCGCCGTGGCGGCCACTTCACGCAC
>JANOAP010000359.1:0-2589 GCA_031411175.1 Rhodoferax sp.
CCGGTGGTGTCAGCGGCGGGCTTGCAATAAGGCTCATAAACTGCGGCCTTCAAGTGCCGTGCCCATTAAAAAACCCGCCTCGGCGGGTTTTTGTTTGTCAGCGCGTGGCGCTTATTATTTCTTGGCAGCGCTGGCAGCTGGTTTGGCAGCGTCGGCCTTGGCATCTGCTTTGGCTTCAGGCTTGGCATCTTTCTTGTCCGCTGTGGCTTTCTTGTCGGCTTCTTTTTTGGCCTTGGCTTCGTCAGACTTCTTCTGCTTTTCTTCGGCCTTGGCTTTTTTCTCGGCATCTTTGGCAGCTTTGGCTTCTGCTTTTGGATCTTTCTTTTCTTCTTTTGCTGCAACGGGTGCAGCGGCGGCTGGGGCAGCAGCAGCTACAGGTGCGGTGGCTACAGGTGGGGTGGCTTTGGTGGCCGGAGCAGCAGCTGCGGCTGGCTTCTCATCCTTCTTGGCTGCGGCAGCAGGCGCTGCGGCAACGGCACCCTTGAAGGCGGCACCGCCCACCGTCAGGCCTTCAGCTGAAAATTTGGCTGCATTGCCTTCGCCTACACCCTTGACGCGGTCGATGAAGTCGGTCCAGTCCTTGAAGTTGCCCTTCTTGCGCTCGTCAACGATCTTGGATGAAATCGCGGGGCCAATGCCCTTGATGCCATCAAGCTCAGCGGCGGTGGCTTTGTTGACATCGACTGCAGCAAACGAGGCGGCTGCGTACAGCATGACCACGATGGCCAAAATTTTCTTGAACATGTATTAACTCCTGAGGTTTAAAGGATGGAGGGGCAAAGATTCCGGCTGAACCGGCCTGTAGGGCCACAGCCATAACGAAAGGCGGGGCGCGTCGGTTGACGTGAATCGGGGTTTTAAGGCATTCAAGCCTTGCTGGCAAGCCATTTCACATACTGCGTGACGCCATTGGCGACGTCGGCAAACTGATGATCGCAGCCGGTGGCCCGCAATGCTGAAAGATCAGCCTGGGTGTAGCTCTGGTATTTGCCGCGAAGGGCGTCAGGAAACGCGATGTACTCAATCAGGCCGGCTGACACCGCACCAGCAAGGTCCAACGCAGGTTCGCCCTTCAGAATCCGCAAGCTGTTGACGACGGCAAGAGCCACATCATTGAAGGGCTGGGCCCGCCCGGTGCCCAGGTTGTAGATGCCGGACTGACTGGGATTGTCAAAGAACCAGAGGTTGACGGCCACCACATCGTCAATGAAGACAAAGTCACGCCTCTGCGCGCCTGGGCCGTAACCGCCATAGTCGCCAAACAGCCGCACTTTGCCGTCCGCGCGAAACTGGTGAAACTGGTGAAAGGCCACGCTGGCCATGCGACCCTTGTGCTGCTCCTGGGGGCCGTAAACATTGAAGTAGCGAAAGCCCACCACCTGACCAGTTTTGCCCATGCGCGAGCGTTGAAAGTCTGCCCCGCACTCGCGACGCATGCGCTGGTCGAACACCAGCTTGGAATAGCCATAGACATTGAGCGGCAACTCGTCCGCCGGATCTTCCGTGAAAGACTTTGTGCCGCCCGGTTTGGTGGGGTCTGGCACGGCCATGCCATAGGTTGCAGCAGATGATGCATACAGAAGCCTTGCCCCCCGCTTCTGGCAGGTGTGAAAGAGGCTGCTGGAGACGGTGTAGTTGTTCTGCATCATGTACTTGCCATCGGCTTCCATGGTGTCGCTGCACGCGCCCTCATGGAAAACGGCTTCAACCTGGCCGTATGAGCCTTGCGCAAAATGGTCGTAGAAATCACTGGCATCCACGTAGTCGGAGATGCGCAACTCTGCCAGGTTGCGGAATTTGTCACCCTGCGTCAAGTCATCGACGGCGATGATGTCGTCAATGCCGCGGGCGTTGAGGCCCTTGATGATGTTGCTGCCAATAAACCCGGCAGCGCCGGTCACGACGATTCGTGTCATGTGATCTTTCTCCCAGGTTTTTTTCAGGTGTTCAGGCGTTTGCAAACAACTCGTCGTAGCTGACCGTTGCCGTACCGAATTTTCCTACGACCAGACCACCAGCCCGGTTGGCCAGCGGCATGGCGTCGCGCAGACTCAGGCCTGCTGCCACAAACGCGGCCATGGTGGCGATGACGGTGTCGCCTGCACCGGTCACATCAAACACCTCGCGCGCCTGGGCGCTCACATGCAACTGGCCCTGGGCGTCAAAAAGCGTCATGCCTTCTTCACTGCGCGTCAGCAGGATGGCGTCCAGGCCAAGCTGGGTGCGCAGGTTATGTACTTTGATCTGCAATGCACTTTCGTCGTCCCACGAGCCTATGGCCTGCTGAAGCTCAGCGCGGTTGGGTGTGATAAGCGTCGCATTTTGGTAGCGTGAATAGTCGCTGCCTTTTGGGTCGATCAGGATGGCCTTGCCTTGCAAGCGGGCACTTGTGATCATATCGCTGACGTGTGCCAGACCACCCTTGCCGTAGTCCGAAAAAAGAACCGCATCATGTTGGGGCAACAACTGCGCGAAGGTGGCGCTTTGGGAGGCCAGGATTTCTGTCTTGGGCGTGTTCTCGAAGTCCAGGCGAATCAGCTGCTGCTGCCGGCCGATAACGCGCAGCTTGACGGTGGTCTTCAGTTGCGC
>JANOAP010000360.1:0-2542 GCA_031411175.1 Rhodoferax sp.
CGCAGGTCTTGCGCGTCGATCTGGGGCAGCGCTACCGCGAAATCGGCTTCGAGCGCCACCTGCGCCGGCCAGAACTCGCGGCCCAGCTGCGGTAGCGCGTCGAGTTCCATCGCGCCGCGTTTGATGCGCTCGTATTCAAGCAGCCGGCGCACCAGTTCGGCGCGCGGATCCTCTACTTCGCCGGTCTGGTCGGACTTCTTGACCGGCAGCAGCATGCGCGACTTGATCTCGATCAGCATCGCGGCCATCAGCAGGTATTCGGCGGCCAGCTCCAGGTTGCGGCCCCGAATCTCGTCTACATACACCAGGTACTGGCGCGTGAGACCCGCCATGGGGATGTCGAGAATGTTGAAGTTTTGCTTTCGGATCAGGTACAGCAGCAAGTCCAGCGGGCCTTCAAAGGCCTCCAGAAAAACCTCCAGCGCATCCGGCGGGATGTAGAGGTCCTGCGGCATGGCAAACAGCGGCTCGCCATACAGGCGAGCCAGCGCCACCTGGTCCACCACCTTGGGCATGACCGCCAGACCGGATTCGCTGGCCTGAACCAGCGCGCTGGCGTCAACGTTGGAAGTCATGATTTGCTACTGAAAATATAGCTGCTTGAGCCCTGTCTGCGGGGGCTGGAGGCCAATTTGGCTCGCAAAACAGGCTGAAACAGGCTAAATGTGCAATTAGGCTGACTTTTGACCAACTTTTAGCCGACTATTTGCCGTCAGTCTGGTACACGTAGGGCTTTTGCGCCACTTGGGCTTCTCGGTATTCGCTCCAGGCGCTGCGGTCCACCGCCTTGTCCCACAACAGGGCGCGCCCGGCGCGTTGCTCGGATTCCAGCACCGGCTTGGCCGTTTTCAGCTGGTCGATGAACTGGGTAACCTCAGACCGATAGTCGGGGCGGCGAAAGATGGACATAAACTTGAAGCTCATTTAACAATTTTACAGGGATGGCCATGTTGATAAAAATTTTGAAGGGGATCTGGATCATGGGATTCATGTCGGCACTGCTGGCTTTGGTGGCTTGCGATACCCAGCGCATTGCAGAGCTTGAAGAAGGCGTGGCCACTGAAGCCGATGTGCGCGCCCGCTTTGGTGAGCCCGAAAAGATCTGGGATGCCCCCAATGGCGGGCGAACCTTTGAGTACAACCGGCAACCTGCAGGTGCCAAAAACTACATGATCACCATCGGCACAGACGGCAAGATGAGTGGGCTGCGCCAGGTGCTGACGCCCGAGAATTTTGCCAAGGTGCAGCCTGGCATGATGATGGAAGACGTGCGAAAAATGCTGGGCAAGCCGATGAAGGTGACGCCCTATGCGCTCAAAAACGAGACGCACTACGACTGGCGCTGGATGGATGGCGTGAACTCGGCAGATTCCAAAATATTCACCGCTGTGTTCAACGCCGACCTGCGCGTGGTGTCCACCGGGTCGATGAGGGACCCGGCGCTGGACCCGAACAAATAGCCAGGGCCGGGCCGGCACCCAGTTCCTTCATCAGCGTGTCAGGGCGGCATCCCGAATGTCCTGCATCACGGGCCGGATCACCAGCATCAGCAGCAAGATGGCCAGCGGAACGGTGGTCACATAGCCCACCAGCTTGAAGCCGGTGGCCCCCACCAGCCCGCCCGTAAAAAAACTTGTCACCAGAATCAGATGGATGCGCAGCTTGTGGCGGTTGACGACGACTTTCTTCTCACCGGGCAGGCGGTTGACATAAAGCATCTTGCCCAGCTCAATGCCCAGATCGGTCACCAGACCCGTGACGTGGGTGGTGCGGATTTCGGCATTGGATATCTTGGTGATCACGGCGTTCTGCAACCCCATGATGTAGCACAGCACCAGCACGGTGAGTGGCACGAACAGGCCTGCAAAGAAATTGATGCCGGCACCAAACAGACCAAAAATCAGCAGCAGAAGCGCTTCCAGCAATAGCGGGCGACCATAGGCGCTGTGCAGATTGCGCCGCAGGCACCAGTTGACAATCAACGTCGTGCTGGCGGCACCTGCCATAAAAGCAATGAGCGAAGCCAGACCGGCAAGCACCAGGGCAATTTGCCCCAGAACCAGGTTGTCTGCAATGGCGGACACCACACCCGTCATGTGTGACGTGTACTGGCCGACCGCGAGAAATCCGCCGGCATTGGTGGCGCCCGCCACAAAACTCAGGGAGGCGCCCAGCCCGACATTGGCCCGCGCCGTGCGCTTCACGTCAGTCCAGCCGCGGATGAAGGGAATCATTGGCAGTGCCTGCGTCCAGCCCTTGATGTGACGCGCTAAAACTGCAAGGTGGCCGGCAGGTACTTGGCCAGCAGGTCTTCGTAATACGGCTTGACAGACGCCAGCGTGGGCCGGGTCGGGCTCTTGGTGTAGAGGTCGTAGGGGTTGAACAACTGCACCCACGGCAGCATGGCGCGGTCTTGCGCATTGCAGAGGTGGTCGTACTGCCCCTCACGATGCCAGGCATAAAAGCTGTGGTAGCGCACCATGTAGAGCGCTTCCATGGGCAGGTAGTCGCGCAGCAGGTGGTACAGGTATTCGTCGTGGCC
>JANOAP010000361.1:0-8023 GCA_031411175.1 Rhodoferax sp.
CGCACAGGCCCGCCTCAACAGCTATTACGAGTGATCACACGACCATCTAACCAACTATCAAACAGCCAACACATCACTGGTGGAGAGGGCTGGATTCGAACCAGCGTACTCGTAAGAGGGCAGATTTACAGTCTGCTGCCATTAACCACTCGGCCACCTCTCCTTTAGCGAACCTCGGATTATGCCATGAAATTGGCACCGGACGCGTCAGCCTCGCAGTTTTACGTTGGGAGAGCCAGGCCTCACCACGCCACCGGACTTTGCCCGCTCCCTGCCAAAAAGTCGTTTGCCAACCCAAAGTGCCCGCAACCCATAAAAGGCTGCGGCGGCCGCAACGCAGACAGCGGGGACGGGTGGTTGGCCGTCAGCACCAGATGCCGTGGCGCAAGCGCTGAATCCATGAGCAAGGACCGCTTGGTTTGTGCGTGCGCACCCCACAACATAAAAACGACCGGCGTTGACTTCAACCACACCGCCTTGATAATTTCGTCAGTGAGCACTTCCCAACCTTGCTTAGCGTGGCTGGCCGGTTGACCCGCCTCGACAGTCAGGCAGGTATTCAGCAGCAAAACACCTTGCTGCGCCCATCGTGCCAGCGAGCCATCCCGCTGCGGTGCCGTGGCGCCGGGCCGGGCTCTGTCCACCGCTTCACCCCTCGCAGCTTCACCCCTTGCAATTTCCTTGAAGATGTTGCGAAGGGATGGCGGGATCGCAACGTCCGTAGCTACAGAAAAAGCCAAGCCTTGCGCCTGACCCCCACCGTGATAGGGGTCTTGTCCCAGGATGACCACCCGGGCGTTGGCCAGAGGCGTCAATGCCAGTGCGCGAAAAGGTTGTGGCGGGTAAATGGTGGCCCCAACCGCCAGGCGGCCCTCAATGAAACGGCCAAGCCGCCCGGCTGCCCCGGTTTGCAGAAAGTTTGAAACGAGTGGCTGCCAGTCATTCGCGACCGGCCAGTTTTCCGGCTCCCACCGCGTTAACTGCGTTGCAACTGCTGCACCCCGGCTCACAGCAGTTTCAAAGGGGAAATCAGCCTGTAGCCCTTGAATAATAGGCATAGTCAGCTATTAAATCAGGAACATTTTGAAATTGAATGAAATTGATTTTCAAGCAGCTCCAAACAACCCGGCCAGCGCTTCACCCGGATCAGGCGCGCGCATGAAGGCCTCGCCCACCAGAAACGCGTTGACGCCTGCCGCGCCCATGCGCAGCACATCTTCCCGCGTCTGAATGCCACTTTCAGCGACCACCATACGATTGCCACTGGCCAGCGCAGGCAGCTCCTTGGTGAGCGAAATCGTCGCGTCCAGCGAGACTTCAAACGTCTTGAGGTTGCGGTTGTTGATGCCCATCAAGGGCGTCTTGAGCTTGAGGGCCCGCTCTGCCTCGGCGCGGTCATGCACTTCGACCAGCACCGCCATGTCCAGGCCCCGCGCAATGGCTTCAAAATCTGCCATCTGCGCATCATCCAGACAGGCTGCAATCAGCAAAATGCAGTCTGCCCCCATGGCGCGCGACTCATAGATTTGATACGCGTCCACCATGAAGTCCTTGCGCAGCACCGGGAGCTGGCAGGAGGCCCGCGCCTGCTTGAGGTAATCCACCTGGCCCTGAAAAAACTGCCGGTCGGTCAGCACAGACAGGCAGGCCGCGCCATGCTCAGCATAGGTTTGCGCAATGTCAGCCGGAATGAAGTCGTCGCGCAGCACGCCTTTGGACGGGCTGGCTTTTTTGATTTCAGCAATGACGGCAGGCTTGCCTGCGGCGACCCGGGCCCGCAAAGCGCCCACAAAATCGCGGGTCAAGACGCGGGACTCAGCGTCAGCCCGCACCAATTCAAGCGGTTTTTGCCGGCTGCTTGAGGCCACCTCTTCGCGCTTGACCGCGATGATTTTGTTCAGAATGTCGGACATGGGATGTTGATTGACGCACAGAACAGACCAAGTCTCGTGCTGGATAAATGACAGATAGCCGATTTTGGCAGAAACCCGCGAGGGCACAATTGTGGAACCCCGCAAGCATCCCGGTAACCACTCACCATCCAACATGCAAAGCCCCAAACACACCCCAACCGATCAAGACCCTTATTTGGGCCGCCTCCAGTTTGCCGAGAAACTCGCCCGGGCCTGCGGCGAACTCGCGGTCCGCGAAGCTAGCCATCTCAAAGTCAGCTCCAAAGGCGTGCATGACGTCCTCACGCAGGCCGACCTGGCCGTGGAAGAACACATCCGCAAGGCGGTGGCAGCAGCGTATCCCGGCGACGCGGTCGTCGGCGAGGAAACGGGTGGCCAGTCCGCCGTGGCGGCTGACCAAAGCTTCTGGCTGGTGGACCCGATTGATGGCACCGCCAATTACGCCACCGACATTCCCCGCTGGTGCGTCTCGATTGCTTACATCGTCGGCGGACAGCCCACACTGGGCGCCTTGTTTGACCCTGTTGTCAACCGGCTTTACAGCGCGGCCCTGGGCTGCGGCGCGTTCATGAATGGCCAGCCCATCCGGGCCCGTACCACGGCATCGCTAGACGGGGCAACCATCGAGCTGGGCTGGTCAGCACGCCGCAGCCACACGGATTACCTTCGCAAGGCCGAGGCCCTCATGCAGGCAGGCAGCGCCTTTGTGCGCCGGGGTTCGGGCGCGCTCGGGCTGGCTGATGTTGCAGCGGGCCGGGTTGACGGCTACGCCGAATTGCACATCAACGCTTGGGACTGCGCCGCTGGTGTTCTACTGGTCACCGAGGCGGGCGGCACGGCCAATGACTTCTTCACGCCCGAGGGTTTTCACTCTGGGGGGTTGCTTGTTGCGAGCGCGCCCGGTATCTATGATGCTCTGTGGAGGCTGATGGCAAGCTAACGCAGGTCAGGGCAGATTTTATGAAAATTTCGGAGATACACATGAACAAAAGCAGCGCGGGCTACCTGAAACACTTGATCCGGGCGTTCATGGGCTTCACCTTGCTGGGCTTGAGCCACATCGCCGCCGCGCAAGGCCAGTTGTCCGTGTACTGCGGCGTGCAGGAAGACTGGTGCAGGCCCATGGTGGCCGTGTTCGAGAAGACCACCGGCATCAAGGTGTCCATGACCCGCAAGAGCAGCGGGGAAATTTATGCCCAGATCAAGGCCGAAGCCGCCAACCCCAAGGGCGACGTCTGGTGGGGCGGCACGGGCGACCCGCACCTGCAGGCCGCGCAGGAGGGCCTGACCGAGGTCTACAAGTCGCCCAAACTGCCTGAGCTCAATGACTGGGCACAGCGTCAGGCCGAGCAATCCGGCTACCGCACCGTGGGCATTTACTCAGGCGCTTTGGGCTTCAGCTACAACAAGCCAGCGCTTGAGAAAAAAGGCATCCCGGCCCCCAAGTGCTGGGCTGACCTGATCAAGCCTGCTTTCAAAAACGAGATTCAGGTGGCCGATCCGAATTCATCCGGCACGTCTTACACGATGCTGGCCACCATCGTGCAGCTCATGGGCGAAGACAAGGCCTTTGACTACATGAAGGCCCTGCACAAAAATGTGAACCAGTACACCAAGTCCGGCGCGGCACCCGCGCGTGCGGCGGCAGTGGGCGAATCCATCGTCGGTATCAGCTTCATGCACGACGGGGTGACCCATGCCGTCGCCGGTGCACCCCTGGTGGTGGTGGCACCCTGTGAAGGCACAGGCTATGAAATAGGTTCCATGAGCATCATCAAGGGCGCGCGCAATCTGGAAAACGCCAAGAAGTGGTACGACTTCGCCCTGGGTGCGCAAATCCAGGTGCTGGCGGCCAATGCCAAGAGTTTCCAGGTGCCATCCAATAAGGGCGCGCTGACGCCGCCCGAGGCACCCAAGCTCAAGGACATCAAGCTCATCGATTACGACTTCAAGAAGTACGGATCGACCGCCGAGCGCACACGGCTGCTCTCCAAGTGGGACAAGGAAGTCAAAGTCCTCCCGAAGTGATGGCAGACACGCCTGACGCTGCACAGGGCACACGGGTTTGACCGCATCGAGTCTGCCTCTAGCGGGCACAACAACGCCGTCCGCGCGAACTAACTACACGATGCCGGTGCTGCTGGTGCTGGCCATCCTGTCGCTGGCAGCCCTGCCCTGGTACGGCGAGCGCGTTGAGGGCCCGGCCTTGGTGCTCGCCTTTGGCTCGGGGCACTGGTGGCTGGCACCGCCGCTTCTTGGCTGGCTCGCCGTTCTGGCGGGCTGGCGAATTCAACGCACCTCAGTCTGGCATGGCCGTTTGATCACGGTTGGCGCACTGTTCGGCCTGACCTGGATTCTGCTGCAGGGTTTTGCCGTGGGCATGCGCGGCCTGGACTGGGCCTGGTTTTCAGTCTTAGGACCGGTAACCGAAGGGCAGCCTGGCTTGGGCTGGGGCGGGTTTCTGGCGCTGGGATGCTTCACCGTGTTGTTTTCTCAGGGCATTGCGGCAACGGGCCGGTTCCGGGGTGACGGCTTTGTCTCGGGGTCGGTGTGGACCATCGGTGTTTTGGTCGCAATATTCGTTTTTTTCCCGGTCACCCGCGTACTGGCGTCTGCCTTTTCAGGGCCGGATGGCGCTCTTGACCTGGCGCTGACGTGGGGGCGACTGACCGCATCAGACATCTGGGGCCTGGCGTGCCTGACCGGTGGAACCACTTGCGGCGTTGCCTGGAACTCGCTGTTTCTCGCCGTGCTGGCGGGCGTGCTCAGTACCTTGCTGGGGCTGGCGTTTGCGCTTCTGGCATTGCGCTCAGGTTTTCGATGGCGCAAGAGCCTGCAGGTGATGTCCATCCTGCCCATCATCACGCCACCGTTTGTCATTGCACTGTCCATCGTCGTGCTGTTCGGGCGCACCGGTATGGTCACGGTGTGGATGGAAACCCTGGTTGGCATTGAGCCTTCGCGCTGGATCTATGGTTTGCCCGGCGTGCTGATTTCGCAGATGCTGTCGCAAACGCCGCTGGCCTTCATGATCATGCTGGGCGTGATTCAGGGCGTGAGCCCCACGCTGGAAGAAGCATCGCAAACGCTGCGCGCCACGCACTGGTATACCTTCAAGAACGTCACGTGGCCCTTGTTGCGCCCCGGTGTGGCCAACACCTGCCTGCTGGGGTTTGTGGAAAGCCTGGCTGATTTTGGCAACCCGCTGGTGTTGGGCGGCAACTTTGAGGTGCTGTCCACCAAGATTTTCTTTGCTGTGGCCGGTGCGCAAAACGACCCAGGTCGCGCCGCCACGCTGGCGCTGATTTTGCTCACGTTTACGCTGGTGGCGTTCTGGCTGCAACAACGCTGGCTGGGCCGTGCCTCGTATGTCACGGTCACTGGCAAGGGCGATTCCGGCTTGCCCACGCCTTTGCCCAAACGCATATCGGCCCTGTGCTACGCCACCGCCCTGCCCTGGGCATTTTTTACCGCCGTGCTGTATTTTCTGATCCTGATCGGCGGCTTTGTGCACGACATTGGCCGCGGCAATTTCGAACCCACCCTGGCGCACTTTCGCACCGGTTTCCTGATCGAATGGGCTGAGCGTGGCGTCAACTGGACGGGCTCGGCCTGGCCCAGTTTTTTCACCACCGTCACCGTGTCTGCCATTGCCGCGCCGCTCACCACCCTGATCGGGTTGCTCACCGCGTATGTGATTGCGCGCCAGCAGTTTATGGGCCGTCGCAGCTTCGAGTTCATGACCATGCTGAGCTTTGCCATACCCGGCACGGTGATCGGTATTGCCTATATCGTAGCCTTCAACGTGCCACCGTTTGAGCTCACCGGCACCGGGCTGATTCTGGTTCTCTGTTTTGTGTTCCGCAACATGCCGGTGGGAGTGCGTGCCGGGCTGGCGGCATTGAGCCAAATTGACAAGAGCCTGGATGAAGCGTCACTCACGCTGCGCGCTGGCAGCGCCTACACCTTGCGACGCATCATCTTGCCGCTGTTGCGTCCGGCGATTGTGGCTACCCTGGTGTTCAGCTTTGTGCATGCCATGACGGCGGTGAGCGCCGTGATCTTCCTGGTCAGCGCTGAGTACAACATGGCCACCGCCTACATCGTAGGCCGTGTCGAGGTGGGCGAATACGCACTGGCCATCGCCTACTCCACCGTGCTGATCATCTTCATGTTGCTCGTCATCGGCCTGATCAAGGTCGGCGTGGGTGAACGCAAGCTGGGGCGTCGCTCCGGCGATACAACCGACCTGATTGCGGGAGCTCACTGATGGCAGCCAATGTGGTGTTCGAAAACGTCAGCAAGGTGTTCGGCAATTTCACGGCGGTGGATGATGTGAGTTTCACGGTCGAGGCTGGCACGCTGGTGACCCTGCTGGGGCCTTCGGGTTGCGGCAAGACCACCACGCTGCGCATGATTGCCGGGCTCGACTCGGCCAGCAGCGGCCGGGTGCTGATTGACAACAAAGACGTGACGCGGCTGGCCGCGTCCGAGCGCGATGTCAGCATGGTGTTCCAGTCTTACGCGCTGTTCCCGCACCTCAACGTGATTGACAACGTGGCCTATGGCCTGCAGGCCGGCGGCATGCGCAAGCCGCAGGCCCACACGTTGGCCCGGGCCAAGCTTGAGCTGGTGGGCCTCGCCGGCCTGGAGCTGCGCCTGCCCTCCGAGTTATCGGGCGGCCAGCAACAGCGTGTGGCCGTGGCCCGTGCGCTGGTTCTGGAGCCACAGGTGCTGCTGTTTGACGAGCCACTGTCCAACCTGGACGCCAAGTTGCGGCGCAAGGTACGCGATGACATTCGTGGCCTGCAGCAGTCGCTGGGGTTGACCGTGGTGTACGTCACGCATGACCAGTCGGAGGCGCTGGCCGTGTCAGACCGGGTGATCGTGATGTCCAACTCCAAAATCGCACAGATCGGCTCGCCGCGTGAGTTGTATGAGCGCCCCGCCAACCGCTTTCTGGCGGACTTTATTGGCGACGCCAACCTGATCAACGGCGAGGTGGTGAGTGATGGCACCGGCCAGGTTTTCGTGGCCGGCAGCCTGCGCTTGCCGCTTGACGGCAGCAACCTGAATGGCCCGGCCCTGTTTGCCGTGAGGCCACAGCGCCTGACCCTGCACCGGGTGGTGCCGTCAACGCCATCGATTGCGGGCGTGCTGCTCAAGTCCGCCTATCTGGGTACGCACCTTGAACACAACGTGCAAACAGAATTTGGTGACATGCTGATCATTGACCCCGAGGTTGACCGCGAGCTGGTGCCTCGGGAAACCGTCTATGTCGGTCTGGATTCGCGCGCCGGTGCGGTCGTGCCAGCCTGACGAAGCGGCCCTCCGCTCAGGCTGCCAGCGATTTAGTCAAGGCAACAAATTGCGTCAGCTTTGCTTTCGCTGCTCCTGATTCAATAGCTTCCCGAGCTTTATCCACACCCGCCCTCATCGTATCGACCACGTTGGCTGCATACAGCGCCACGCCCGCATTGAGTGCCACGATGTCCTTCGGCGCGCCCACCACGTTGTCCAGCACGCCCAGCAGCATGGCTTTGGACTGCTCGGGTGTTTCCACCCTCAGCGCCCGGTTGCTGGCCATGACCATGCCGAAGTCTTCGGGGTGAATCTCGTATTCGGTGATCTCGCCGTCTTTCAGCTCGCCGACCAGCGTGGCCGCGCCCAGGCTCACTTCGTCCATGCCGTCTTTGCCATAGACCACCACGGCGTGCTCGGCCCCCAGGCGTTGCAGCGCACGCACCTGAATGCCCACCAGGTCGGGGTGGAACACACCCATCAAAATATTGGGCGCGCTGGCCGGGTTGGTCAACGGGCCCAGCAGATTGAAGATGGTCTTGATGCCCAGCTCTTTGCGAATCGGTGCCACGTTTTTCATGGCGGGATGGTGATTTGGCGCAAACATGAAGCCCACACCGACCTGCTCGATGCACCTGGCAATGGCCTGCGGCGAGAGGTTGATGTTGATGCCCAGCGACTCCATCACGTCGGCGCTGCCGCTCTTGCTGCTGACGCTTCTGCCCCCATGCTTGCTGACCTTGGCACCGGCGGCGGCGGCCACAAACATCGCGCAGGTTGAAATATTGAAGGTAAGCGCGCCGTCGCCA
>JANOAP010000362.1:0-1629 GCA_031411175.1 Rhodoferax sp.
ATGCCTGTGAGAGTGGCAGACATCAGGGAGGCACGCTGCACGTTGCTGGGCTGGCGGTACTTGTCCATCACAGCCTGAAGCGTGCCCTGGTGGTCCGAGGCTGCGGTGGCAAAGGTTAGACGGGCCTTTGCATGCGGCGCGATGCGCACGCGAACGGACAGCGCGCATACAGGGTCCAGGCCGGTGTTGAGTGTGACGATGGCGTCTAGGCCGGATGCCAGCCCCGCTGTCGGTGCAACCGGTTGCAGTGGTGCTGGCATAAACGTGGCCGCAGGGTGGCTTGCGGGCTGGTTTCGGCCTAGCCATTGCTGGCGATCTGTCTGGACTTCCAGACTGGTGACCTCGGCCTGCACGTCAGCGAGAAAGTGCGCGGCCTTCAACGCCGGTTCCGAGGGCAGGCGGGGTTTGCGGTCAAACAGCAGGGCTTGTTGCGTTGCGTGCCACTGCGCCTGCACGAAAAGGTTGCTGAACGCGGGATGGGCCTCATCGGCACGCGGGTCGGTCAGGGTGATGTCAAATGCGGAGATCAGCTCAATATCCAGCGCCTCCTCTCCGCTGTTGCGGATCTCGATCTGGCGAAACTCCACATCGTCTTCCGGGCTGACCCAGACTGTGGTGTGCGTCTGCACGTGAGGCCAGGTGGCTTCAAAACACACCCGATCCGCATGGAAGACGGCCCTGTAGCTCGCGTCAGGGTCTGGCGCAGGATGCTGTGTGATCGAGACCGGGCGCTGCTGCGGGTTCCACCGCAGGTAGAAAAAAATTCCGTTCGAGTCACGAAGTGCATCATCGCGCCATCGGCTTATTCCGTTGACACCCCATTTGCTCCACCCAGCGCCGTTGGCGCGCAGTGAAACGCCATAGCGGCCGTTCGACAGCAGGTGGCTGGGCTCGACGGCGTTCACGCCCGGCACGACTTCACGCAGCATGCCAATCGTGCGGCGCTCCCGAACGCGAAGGGCGGGTCCGGTGGGCGGCTCATAGAGCAGAGACACCTCACGCGGCGCCCGCTCGTGCAAAAGCGATGCGACCGCCTCAATGTGGGCATTGGCCATGCCCCAGCGCTGGGCCACGCCATCCAGCAGCACATTGGCCAGCGCCACGATGGTCATACCCTGGTGATGCGCCATGAAGGTCGCCACTGGCATGAAGGCCTCGTTGCCAGTTTGCCGGGAACGTGTGAAATCGAGTGCTTCGATGAATCCATAAGCGCCACGCGCCGCCACCTGCTCCAGTGCGGCAAAATTGCGCCGCGCAATGCACGGCGCAATTTGTGCTGCAAGCGCGGTGGCATAGGGCGCAATCACCAATTCATCGGGCGGTGTGCGCCGCAACGCCAGGCGTGGTACGCCCTGCGGTGAGTACTGGTAAGCCAGCGTGTGGTCGCTGGCCGCATAGGCCGATTCTGATATGCCCCAGGGTACATCCTGCGCGCGTGCAAACGCCATCTGCTCCCACAGCGCCACCTGGCACGCCTCGTGAAGTACGCCGCCGCGCGGTTCGTCAATCACCAGGGTGGGCATCAGGTATTCGAACATCGAGCCTGACCATGAACGCAGTCCGGCCCGCGTGCCAACGGCATAAAACGGTCGCCCCAGCGCTGACCAATGCCTGACCGGCACGTCTCCC
>JANOAP010000363.1:0-3121 GCA_031411175.1 Rhodoferax sp.
TGAAAAATTCCTGGAATCTGTTCCCAAAGACCGGCGCTGGGTCATTGATCTGGTGAGCCCCCTGGCGCGCTGGCATTCGGTAGACCCCAAGCTGATTCTGTCCATCATTGCGGCCGAGTCCAATTTTCAGATCCAGGCCAAGTCGGCCAAAGCCGCCATGGGTCTGATGCAGCTCATTCCCGAAACCGCCGAGCGCTTCAACGTCAGCAATGCCTACAACGCCACCCAGAACATCCGTGGCGGGCTGGCCTATGTGCGCTGGCTGCTGTCTTACTACCAGGGGGATGTCAAGCTGGCGCTGGCGGCCTACAACGCGGGCGAAGGCACGGTGGACCGCTACAAGGGCATACCGCCGTACAAGGAAACCCGGATGTATGTGCAACGGGTCATGGCGCTGTATGGCCAGGCTACCCACCCGTTTGACGCGGTGGCGGGCCGGATATCCCCTACCCAGGTCGTCAGGAAGCCAGCAGCCAACCCGGGTCAATAAGTCTCGAAGTGAATCCGGCCTTCGCGCTTTGCGCTGGCCAGCCAGGCGTCCCACGCCGCCCCTGCGCCAGTCAGAACTTCCTGCATGGCCGCCACCACACCGGTCTCCATGGACTTGAGGCCACAGACATAGACCGCTGTGTTGCTGTCCTGAAGCAAAGGAGCCACGTCACCAGCCCGCTCGCGCAGAAGGTCTTGCACATAGCGTTTCGGCGCGCCGACGGTACGTGAAAACGCAAAGTTAATGTCGATGAAATCCTTGGGCAAACTCATCAGTGGCCCAAAGTAAGGCAATTCCTGCTGGGTCCGGGCACCGAAGAAAAGCATGAGCTTGCCGCCAGTGGCCTTGCCCAACAGTCGCCGCCGGTATTCGGTCATGGCGCGCATCGGGGCCGAGCCGGTGCCGGTGCAGATCATCAGGATGTTTGACCCAGGGTGGTTCGGCATCAGGAACGTGCTGCCAAACGGGCCGATCACGCGCACCTTGTCACCCACTTTCAGGTCGCAAAGGTAGTTGGAGCACACGCCGTTGGCAGGCTTGCCGTCGTGATCCAGCGTGACGCGTTTGACGGTGAGCGACACATTGTTGTACCCCGCGCGCTCGCCATTGCGCGGGCTGGCAATAGAGTACTGCCGTGCATGGTGATTCCGGCCAGAGGCGTCTTGACCGGGTGGCAGGATTCCCAGCGACTGCCCTTCCAGCACCGGAAATGGCATGGCACCAAAATCCAGCATGACATGATGGGTGTCGCTCTCGCGCGGGCCGTCGGTCAGCTTGTGGTTGCCGACCACGGTGGCCACTGTCGCGTCACTGGGACCATAGAGGTTGGTATAGGGGTGCGCGGCGGACCAGGGCGGTATGGTGGCGCTGACACTGGCTGCGGACGTGATGGACGAGACAGGGGGCGCACTGGCCGCCACCAGCATCGGCTCCTCCACTGTTGCAGGCACACCAACAGCACCGTCAAAAACGACATCCCCCTGCACCGGAAGGTCATCCCAGGTGAACTGCTCCGCCAGTGAAAAAGCCCGCGCGGCCGGAACCTGCCGCCAGTTGTCAATCGCGCCTGTAGGGCAAGGTGAGATACACGCATTGCAGGCGTTGCAGATGGCCGCATCCACCACGTAATTGCGCGAGTCGTGCGTGATGGCTTTGATCGGGCAGATGGCTTCACAGGTGTTGCAGCGAATGCAGATCTCGGGGTCGATCAAATGTTGCTTGATCACTTGCGTGTCATTGGTGCCCATGCTGCGCTCCTGGTGTACTTGTTCTGATGCACAAAGGGCCATAAAGGCCCCTTCCATTGTCGTCAAATTTCGGTGTGATCAGTTAAACCGAACGTACTCAAAATCCACGGGCTGGCGGTTGATGCCCATGACCGGGGGGGCAATCAACTAAGCAAACTTGCAGTGCTCAACCAACAGGCACATGAGTATTGCCACAAATGCGATGTCATAGCAGGAGGTCAACCACTTATCGACATTGGCCTTCCATTCTGCTTCGCTGATCACACGGCCGTCCGGCGACACCTTCACACCCGACAGTGAACCGATGCTGCGATGGAATGCCTTGTGCGGGGTCTTCAGGCGAAAAGGAATGCCTGTCTTCTCGATGACCTTGTTCCAGCGCTCAACACCACCGACGGAGTCCTTGATGTAGTCGTCACGCAGCACTTCGTTCAAGGCATTGAGCATAGGCACTTCGCGCTCAACCAGTTGGTTACCCTGCACGGCCAACACGCGGTAGGTCTGGCCTTTGAGCATGTGGTCGTCGTTGCGCTTGCCTTCTTCGTAGCGGCCTTTGAGGCCGGTGGTGTAGAAGGTGGCGGCGTTGCTGGACTCGTCGGCACCGAACAAATCGATGGTCACGCTGAAGTGGAAGTTCAGGTAGCGTTGCAGCGTGGGCAGGTCGATCACACCGGCGGCGCGCAGCTTGGCAGTGTCATCAGTCTTGAGCTCGTTCATCGCAGCACAAGTGCGGCTGATCACGCGGCTGATGCCGGACTCGCCCACAAACATGTGATGCGCTTCTTCGGTCAGCATGAACTTGGTGGTGCGGGCCAGCGGGTCGAAGCTGGATTCGGCCAGGGCGCACAGCTGGAACTTGCCGTCCCGGTCGGTGAAGTAAGTGAACATGAAGAAGGCCAGCCAATCGGGCGTCTGCTCGTTGAAGGCTTGCAGAATGCGCGGGTTGTCCTCCTGGCCCGAACGCCGCGCCAGCAGGGCTTCGCCCTCTTCACGACCATCGCGGCCAAAGTGCTTGTGCAACAGGTACACCATGGCCCACAGGTGGCGGCCTTCTTCCACATTGATTTGGTAGAGGTTGCGCAGGTCGTACATGCTGGGCGCGGTCAGGCCCAGGTGGCGCTGTTGCTCGACGGAGGCGGGCTCGGTGTCGCCTTGGGTCACGATGATGCGGCGCAGGTTGGCGCGGTATTCGCCGGGCACATCTTGCCAGGCGGCTTCGCCCTTGTGGTCACCAAAGTGGATCTTGCGGTTTTGCTCGGCCGGGTTCAGGAACACGCCCCAACGGTAGTCACGCATCTTCACATGGCCGAACTGGGCCCAGCCTTGCGGATCGACGCTGACCGCGGTGCGCAAATACACGTCGGAGTCGGTGCTGCCCTCGGGG
>JANOAP010000364.1:0-2734 GCA_031411175.1 Rhodoferax sp.
AGAATTTTCGGCAGCGACAGAATGGTTTCCTCAATGAACACCGGCATCGCTTTGCGGGTTGCAAATGGTGAAGTGCCACCTACCAAATAGCCGCTGTGCCGGTTTGCCACCTCGGGCTTGCACGGCTCCACTGATTTGGCCCCAATCTGCCGCGCCAGGTTCTTGGTGGATACCTTGCGGTTGCCGTGCATCAGCACCAGCAGCGGCCTGGCGTCCTGGTCCTGCATGACCAGCGTTTTGACCACTGCGAACGGGTCGTAGCCCAGCACCTCGGCACTGTGTTGCGCGCCGCCGTGTTCCAGGTACTCGTAGGGGTGCTCGGTGAAGGCGACCTTGCTGGCTTTGAGCAGGGCTGTTGCGGGGGTTTCGGAGATGTGGTCTTTTTTGGCCATGGGGCTTATTTTCTCCTCTGGCTTTGTTTTGTTGCAGGTTTGTGTTCTCTGCGTAGACGCCGGACGAGCAATAGGGCCATGCCGCCCCTGATGCGTGGGCCCCTCTCAAAGTTAACGAACCGACGGCCTAAAAAAGCAGGCCGAAATTCTCAAACAAACATCAAAGCGCCGGGTCGCGATCCACCCAGCGAATCTTGTCGATCTCCGCCAAAAATTCGGGCGACAGCGTCGTGCCCCAAGCCTCAAAGCACTCGTCAAACTGTGCCACCGAAGTGACTCCGATGATGGTGCTGGCTACGCGCCAGTTGGTGTAGCAAAACGCCAGCGCCATGCGGGTCGGTTTCAGGCCATGGGCCTTGGCCAGCGCGTTGTATTTGCGGGCAGCGGCCAGCGCCTCGGGCCGACCCCAGCGCCCTTTGCGCACGGATTCGAATTTGCCAATACGCGCCTGCGTCGGTGCATTCGGTCCGTCGGTGCCGCTCTCGTCGTATTTGCCGGTAAGCAAGCCAAAACCCAGCGGCGAATAGGCGAGCAAACCCACCTGCTGGCGGTGCAGCACTTCGTCCAGACCGTTGTCCACCGTGCGGCCCACCAGGCAATACGGGTTCTGCACCGCTGCAATGCGGGGCAGGCCATGCTGCGCGGCCAGGCGGGTGAACTCCATCACGCCATAGGGCGTTTCGTTCGACACGCCAATCTCGCGCACCTTGCCGGTCTTCACGAGTTGGGCCATGCCCTCAAGTTGCTCGTGAATGCCGGAAACATTTTTAGGGTCTTTAGCCGGGTCAAAGTACACGATGCCAAAGGCGGGCACATGGCGCACCGGCCAGTGGATCTGGTAGAGGTCAATCACATCTGTCTGCAGGCGGCGCAGGCTGTCTTCGCAGGCCTTGACGATGTCTTGCGACGTCAGGTTCGGACTGCCATTGCGCACCCAGTCCAGGCCACGTGCCGGTCCGGCGACCTTGGTGGCCAGTGTCCACTTCTGGCGCGCACCTGGGTTGGCGGCAAAGTAGCGGCCGATGATGGTTTCAGTAGCGCCATAGGTGGCCGCGCGGGTGGGCACGGAATACATCTCGGCTGTGTCCATGAAGTCCACGCCGCGCTCCAGGCTGCGCGCGATGATGCGGTGGGCCTCCAACTCATTAACCTGCTCGCCAAAGGTCATGGTGCCCAAGCAGATGGGATGGACTTCGAGGGCGCTCTGGCCCAGTTTGACTTTTTTCACGTGTGATCTTTCAGACAGGTCTTCAGGCAAGGGTCTTGAGTTTACGTGCCCTCTCCTCTTCCTGCATGCGCAGCACGCGACGCTGCACCTTACCGGTAGTGGTCATGGGCAGCGCATCGACAAATTCGATCTCCTTGGGGTACTCATAGGGTGCCAGCTTGTCCTTCACATGCAACTGGAGTTGGGCCACCAGTTCATCGTCAAATCGGGCCTTAGCCCCCGCAGAACGGGCTCTGGCAGCTATAAAATCAGGAGCGAGAACGACATAGGCCTTGACCACGGCACCGCGTGCCGCATCCGGCTTGGGCACCACGGCTGCATTGGCCACGGCCGGGTGCTTGACCAGGCAGTTCTCTACCTCGCCGGGGCCAATGCGGTAGCCCGCGGCCTTGAACACGTCGTCTGACCGGCCCTGGTACCAGAGGTAGCCATCGGCATCGCGCACCGCCAGGTCGCCGGTACGGCACCAGTCCCCTGTGAATTTGCCTTGCGTGGCGGCCTCGTTCTTCCAGTAGCCCAGAAAGAAAATTGGGTCGGGGTCGCCATGCACGTCGAAGCGGTTCAGGGCCACATCGCCGGGTGTGCCCACCGGGCATTCATTGCCGGCATCGTCGATGACCTTGACCTGATGGCCGGGGTAGCCCTTGCCCATGCTGCCAGGCCGCGCTGGCCAAAACTTGTTGCAATTGCCCACGACGTAATTGATTTCGGTCTGGCCAAACATTTCGTTGACCACCACCCCCAGCTCGTCCCGGCAGTAGCCAAACACGGCATCACCCACGGCCTCGCCAGCACTCATGAGTCCTTGCAGTTTCAGGTCAAACTGGCGGCGAGGGTGCGGGTAGGCCTTCATCATGGCCTTCAGCGCGGTGGGGAATAAAAATGTGTGGGTCACCCCCTGTGAGGCCATCAATGTGAAGGCTGCTTCAGGGCTGAAGCGCCCGTTGAACGCCACGATGGGGCGGCCAAAGTAGAGCGTGGGCAGCAGCGCGTCCATCAACCCACCGGTCCAGGCCCAGTCGGCTGGGCTCCAGAACACCGCGTCGGTGTGCTGGTTGGTCACACCATCAAAACCAAACCAGTTCTGGCTGCAGACAAAGCCCGTCAGGTTGCC
>JANOAP010000365.1:0-4049 GCA_031411175.1 Rhodoferax sp.
CGACTTCGAAGACGTGCGCACGGTGATGGGTGAGCCCGGCAAGGCGATGATGGGTACCGCCATGGCCGGCGGACCTGACCGCGCGCGCATTGCAGCGGAGCAGGCCGTGGCCTGCCCACTGCTCGAAGGCGTGGACCTGTCGGGTGCCAAAGGCGTGCTGGTTTTGATTACCGCCAGCAAGGGGTCTTTGAAACTCAATGAGTCCAAGCTGGCGATGAACACGATTCGTGCCTACGCCTCGTCTGACGCCCACGTTATTTACGGCACGGCTTACGACGACAACCTGGGTGACAACATTCGGGTCACCGTGGTTGCCACCGGGTTGAGCCGCCAGGGCGTTCGCCGCACTGCGCCACCGCTGCAGGTGCTGCGTACCGGCACCGACAACACGCCTTTCCACATGCCAACCCTGAATCAAGCTGTGAACGGGCCAGCGTCAGTGTCATCAGCACCCTTGATGGTGCCTGGGCAGCCCGACTACGGCAGTATGGGTACCCCGGCTGTCTGGCGTGGCCGTACCTCGGCGGCTGCCAAGGTCGATGCGCTGTCCAATGGCGGTATGGATGACTACGAAATCCCTGCATTCCTGCGGAAGCAAGCGGATTGATTTACGCACACTCCCCGGCTTCGCGCACTGCGTGTCGCTGCGCTTTCCCCCTTGCAGGGGGCAACACCAGTGGTCCGGCATAGCCGGTCCCACGGTGTTTCTGGCAAAGGCAGGACGGTTGGTGCGTGTGGCTATTGATCCCCCCATAAAATCCACAGCGTGCTAAAACAAAGAACGCTCAAGTCCCTTACCAGCGCCGTGGGGGTTGGACTCCACAGCGGGCAGCGGGTTGAATTGACCCTGCGGCCTGCGCCGCCGGATACCGGTATCGTGTTTCGGCGGGTCGATCTGGCGCAGGTGGTGGACATTCCCATGTCGGCCACCTCGGTGACTGACACACGGCTGGCCACGCGCGTGTCCAACGGCGGCGCGCGGGTGTCCACTGTGGAGCATTTGATGTCGGCCTGCGCGGGGCTGGGTGTAGACAACCTCTATGTGGACATCACAGCTGAAGAGGTGCCTATTCTGGATGGCTCGGCGGCTTCGTTTGTGTTTTTGCTGCAAAGCGCGGGCATTGAGTTCCAGAACGTTCCTCGCCGGTTTATTCGGGTGATGGAACCCGTGGAAGTGCGCGCGGGTGAGGGTGCCAACGAGCGCTGGGCGCGGCTGGACCCCTATCACGGCTATTCGCTGAGTTTCGAGATCGACTTCAAGCACCCGGCGGTGGATTCCACGGGCCAGCGCTTTGAATTTGATATGAGCCGTGATTCGTATTCACGTGATATTGCCAGGGCGCGAACCTTTGGCTTTACCAAAGACGTGGAAACCATGCGCGTGAACGGGCTGGCGCTGGGCAGTGGTCTGGACAACGCCATCGTGATGGACGACTACAAAGTGCTCAATGCCGGTGGCCTGAGGTACGACGATGAGTTCGTCAAGCACAAGATTCTGGATGCCATGGGCGACATGTACATGTTGGGCAAGCCACTGCTGGCGGCCTACAGCGCGTTTCGCTCTGGGCATGAGTTGAACAACAAGCTCTTGCGGGAACTGTTGTTGCGTACTTCGGCCTGGGAGATCGTGACGTTTGAAGATGAAAAGCTCGCCCCTGGCGGCTTCGGCCAACTGGCACGGGCTTGGTGAGACCATGCTGCTGTTCCGCTGGCTCATCCTTCTGCTTCTGATTGGTGCGGGCGTGTCTTTTGCGTTTTATGCGGGTACCGGCCAGCCAAGGTTCAAGCGCTATGGTTTGCTGACCCTCAAGTGGACCTTGATGGCGGCTTTCGGGTTTTTTGCAATACTGATTCTGGAACGGGTCTGATAGCCTGGCAAACTGCTGTTCACGTGTCGCTGATTTCTTCCGGCGTCAAATGCGATTGCAGGTGAGACTGCAACCCGGTCGCGCATTCTCTCAACGCAAATGACGACGAGGATTTGGCCAGCCGCAGCAAATTGCGGGCATAGGACGGGTCGGCGTGGAAACGGGCCATATCGACCCACCACCCCTGTCCTGTCATCAGCCATTTAAAACCCACCGTTGCCAGCAGCGCATCGCGCGCATCGGCAACGGCAGACACCGGCTCAGGCATTAACGCTTCTTGGAAGCTGCGGTTGTGGCGCTAACAGCCTGGTTGGCGAGGGTCGTGAAGCTGGACTCGGCCATTTCTACGGTCTTCTTGGCGGAGCTTTGAGCCGACTCAATGACGTTTTGGCTGGTTTGCAAAGCGCTTTTGAAGGCAGCCATGAAGGTTTCGGAACCTGCAGGTGCATTCTTGCTCATGTTTTCAACCAGGCTGGAGAACGCGCCCTGGGCTTCAGCCACCTTGGCTTCAAATGCCTTGGTGAAGTCAGCACCGGCTTCGGTCGCAATGGCGTAAACATGACGGCCATAGGCAACGGATTTTTCTGCCAGAGGCTGTGCCATGGCAGTTTGCAGCGCCATAACTTCCTGCGGGTCCTTCGCACCCATCACAGCCTGCAATTGGCTGAATGATTCGGCTAGCATGGACTTGGAGGCGGCCATGTTGAGCTCAACCAGTTTTTCGAAGCCGCTGTAAGCCTGGGTGGTGAAACCTTCCATGGCTTTCACATTGGCTTTGGTGGAAGCAACGAGTTGTTCGGGTGTGTAGTTGGTCATTTCAGTTTCCTTTAAAGGTTAAGTGGCTAATCCGGGAGCACCGCAACCGTCATCAAATCGATTATGTTGCGGTGCAGCATGAATGAATTGTAGGCATGAATTGCCAGTGCGGGGGTATTTTTGCTGCACTGCATCAAACTTTAGATGCACGGGCCTACTTTACTGGCGGCTATGTGCGCATCGAATGGTTGGAGCATGAGTGTTGTTCCACACTCAAGTCTGAGTCATCGGCTTTCGCTTACGGACTTAGGGTTTGGTGGGCTGGGGCGGAACAGCATCCGCAAGTAAATCTGGCTTACTTGGTGCTTCCAGGTAATTGGCCTTGCTCACCACCGCCTTGCCTGTTTTGGCCTCCAGCGCTTTGCGGGCATTGCCTGCGATGGTGCCACCCTCTTTAGCGGATGTGCGGTGTTCAACGAAGCCCAAGGCATCGCTGCGGCGGGCAATTTCTGTGGTGCTGGCTTCGCCCAGCATGGTGAAGATCAGCTCCAGATCGGTCATGTGGTCGCGCAGGTTGTTGCCTGTCTTCACAACGTCCAAGCCCTTGAGTTGGCTGTGTTCTCCAGGCGTCACGCCAAAAGTGGCGCGGGCGATTTCTGCGGTGAGTAACGAATACTCTTTGCCCTCTGCTACAAGTTGTACCCAGTTGGCATCAAGCGCCGCATCTCGGCTGCGCATCTTTTTGATGTACTGCCGAGGGTCTGCTGAATCGGTCAACACCACAATGACATCACTGAGTGCAAACCACCATTCTTCGTTGTGCCAGACCCGCCGGATGCTGGTTTCCTGGAAAACGGCGATGTGGTTTACAGACTTATTGACTGATGCTCTGTTGACCATACTGTTTCTCTTGTTGCACTTTACGGGCTAAAATCGACAGTGCAGGCAAGCGCAAGGTTTGTAGAGGCCAGTGGCAACACTGGCAGCCCGAATGGGTGGGACACTCGAACTTGGGGCCTGCATTTTTTTGCCCATTTGTTGCCAAAAATCAGCATCACTTCGGCGGTGAAAAGCTAGCTAAATGCGCCATGCTCTCAGATAGCGCGTCCAGACTCCCCGGCCAAAACTTCAAACCGTAGCCCAGCTCACCCGTTTTAGGGTGGCGGTAAATCGTGGGCCGCAGCAATCTGAAATAGCGGTCTTCCACCTCACTGTATTGCGCAACAGCGTGCGCACTTCGCGCATCACGCGCACGGCCTCCAGGTCTTTGGCTTTGCGAAACACCACGGCCGACAGCACCACTCAACGACAGCTGCCTTTTTCGCCCGGCAGGAAGACAAAACCCTTGTCGCCGGACTCTTCTATGTAGGCGGTGAAGCTGGCTGTCATGTTGCACTCAACCGATCAGTACCAGCAACTCAGAAA
>JANOAP010000366.1:0-18848 GCA_031411175.1 Rhodoferax sp.
CATGACCACACGGCCATCACCGTTGATGGAGCCACCGGTCAGCCTTGCCACCGGGTCACTACCGGCGACCTTCTCGACCGGCAAGGGTTCGCCCGTCAGCATGGATTCGTCCACCTGTGTGCGGCCTTCCAGCAGCGTGCCATCCACGGGAAAGCGCTCACCGGGTCTAACTACGACACGGTCGCCGACCAGCACTTCCAGTACGGACACATCCACCTCGCCATCCACACCGATGAGGTGGGCCACTTCGGGCCGCAGCGCATGCAGGGCTCGGATGGCGGCCGTGGTCTGCCGTTTGGCACGTGCCTCCAGCCATTTGCCCAGCATGACCAGGGTGACCACCACAGCCGAGCCTTCAAAGTACAAATGCACCATGGCACCCGGTTCAGCTGTGAGCCACAACCACATGGACAAGGCCCAGCCCGCCGTGGTGCCAATGGCCACCAACAGGTCCATGTTGCCGGTGACGGCCTTGAGCGCGCTCCAGCCAGCCTTGTAGAAGTGGGCACCGAGCACAAACTGCACCGGCGTGGCCAGCAGAAACTGCCACAACGCAGGCAGCATCCAGTGCTTGCCAAACAGGTCGCCAATCATCGGCAGCACCAGCGGTGCCGACAGCGCCAGCCCAATGCCCACGGGCATGAAGCCTGCCCAGGCTGAGGTATCTTCAGAGGTGACCGCCGCATCGGCGGCACGCGGCTCATACCCCGCATCGCGCACCGCACGGCGCAGCAGTGCCTCCATCTGCAAACCCGGCGTGAAGGCAATGCGGGCTGACTCAGTGGCGAGATTGACTGTGGCCTCATTGACGCCAGGTATCTTTTTGAGGGCCTTCTCGACGCGCGATACGCAGGAGGCACAGGTCATGCCGCCAATGCCGATGTCGAGGGTCGAGGGGGATGCTGTTTCAGTAGTCATGGCACAAGCTTAGGGCTTGCCATGGGGGGAAGGTCAAGCCAGGCAACAACCTCCAGCGGCCTGAGCCCAAACCGCACCGCCTTGCCCGCGTGCAGTGTCTTGAACTCTGCCAGAACCAGACCCATAAAGCGCGTCCTGTCGTCAGCATCCACCGTGGCGGGCATGCGCGCCTCGACCACGGCGGTGGACGCTGGCTCCCCGTTGCGCACCACTGCCGTCACGACATCGCCCAGCTCACGCCGATAACGCATGCGGAACATATCCGGCTGACCCATGTTTTGCTGCACTGCCACGTACTGCTGGCAAGAACGCGCGTAAGCCCACACAAACACGTCACGCAGCAGCTCCACACGATTGAGTTCGTACACGCCCAACATAGCGTCCACATAGGCTTGCTGCGGGACATCAATGAACGACAGCGGACACAGGTTGTGCCGGATGAAGGGGATGTTGGCCGCCAGGCGCGAAACGCGCTTATTCACATCCTCAAAAGGCTGCAAATACGGTAGATGCACCATGAGGAAAAAAGCCTGCTCGAACGGATCTTCAATCTCGGCCGCCATCTCCACCACGATGCCGAACAGGTCTTGCACGCCTTGCGGCGAGGCCAAGGGCAGGTACACGCTACCCCCGATTAGCACTGCACGATGGCGCAAGCGTCCCTCGGCCACAGGGTCGGCCATCAGCCCTTCCGACAAAAAGGCATGCAGGGAAATCACCGTTTCGGGCGTCAGGCTGGCGCGCTCGGGGTCATGCACCAGGTACTCAATGGCCTCCTTGTGGTTCAGGATCATCTGGGTTTCCAGCGCGTCCTTGCCATCGGCCACTTGGCCCTGCGCGATCAGGCGCTCCGTGTCCAGGCGGCTGTAGGTGTTGCCCTCAAGGCGCGACGATGCCCACGACAAGTCAATCAGCAGGCGGTTCAGGATGTCGCGCGCAAAGGTGCCTGCCGGGGTTTGTGCTGCGGGCGATTGGCCCAAGGCATGCAACTGGGCTCGTAATTCAGGTGGCAGGTAGGCCGTGACGTTGGGCTGGTAGGCCTCCAGAAACTGCTGTCGGTAACCCACGGGCTTGCGCAGGTGGCGTGGCTGGCGCACATACGTTTTGATAGCCTCGGCCTCTGGCGACGTGGGCACATAGGCCTCGGTGGGGTAGTCTGCGCCCGGTTCTTGCACAGACAGTACCGGGATGGGAGGAGGGTCTGCCTGCCCATGCGGCGGGCTGGGCACGACATAACGCGCAGCGCGGCCCCGCCCCACCAGAGCAAGCCGGTTGGCCTGAACCAGTGCGGCCAACCGGCGCTGCAGCGTACGCCGGGGCACATTGCCCACGGCAACGCAGAGCGCGTCTACGCTCAGTCCCTTGGGGTGCTGAGCCACCAACCGGACGACGTGATCAAGGCCTTCTGGCAAGGTCAATTTGGGCATGGCGACAAATAAATGGGAAATTGCGCCATTATCGCGCCAATTAAATTGGCGCACAATACAAATTGCGCCACAATTGCACCACAAGTACATCCCTGCTCCGCGATTGACCTTCCCATCGTGGCAAGGTTCACAATTCCTACATCGACATAAACAGGAGTTTTTAATGAACCAGACCTTTACCGTTACCGGCATGACCTGCGGCCACTGCGAGAAAGCTGTGACCCGCGCTGTAAAGCAGCTCGACCCGCAGGCCGAAGTCAAGATCGACCGCCCAGCCAACAAGGTGGAGGTGCAGTCAGACCAGCCACGCGATCAGCTCGCCAAAGCAATCGCCGAAGAAGGCTACGCCGTCGCTGCATGAAAGCCAGCATGTCATGGCCCGTGACGATTGGCGAGGCCGCCCGGCTTTCGGGTGTGTCCGCCAAGATGGTGCGGCACTACGAGTCATTAGGCCTTCTGGCCAAAGTGGCACGCACCGACAGCGGCTATCGCCTGCACAGTGAAGCCGATGTGCGCACGCTACAGTTCATCAAGCGCGGGCGCGATCTGGGGTTTTCAATGGCGGAAATTGCCGAGCTGGTCAGCCTGTGGAACAACCGCCGACGCGCCAGCGCCAGTGTGAAGCGCATTGCGCAAAAGCATATGGATGAACTGCACCAGCGCATTGAGGCGATGCAGGCCATGCAGCGTACGCTGTCAGGCCTGCTGGACCATTGCCACGGCGACGAGCGGCCAGATTGCCCGATTCTGGATGACCTGGCAGGCGCGCCAGGAGAGCCGACCACCCAGTCCCGTCGCATCACATCGTCATGAATGGGGCTCGCTGGCCACTTCAAAGACCAGTTCGCGCAAGAATTTAACCGACGGGTCGCTGGCAATTCGCGGATGCCAGTACTGCCGGATGGTGATGGCCGGTATGGCTTCGGGCAGGCGCACGGTTTTCAGCGCGACGATGGGAGAGAGCAACTCGTACAACTCGCGCGGCACGATGGCCACCATGTCGCTGGCCGCGACGATAAAGGGAATCGCTGCGATGTGCTGGATGCTCATGGTCACGCTGGGCGCGAAGCTGGCTTTGCGCAACTGGGCTTCCAGCCAGGCCGTCGTGACGGGGATGGCGCCGGTATGCACTTTGCGCACCAGGCTGAAGGCCTGCCATGACAGCGCAGCGCCGACCTGCGGATGGTCCTTGCGCGCAATGCACACATAGTCGCGCTGGTAAAGCCGCTGCTGGAACAACCCCGGATCGGAGGTGGCAAAAAACCCCACGGCCATGTCCAGCTGCCCTGACTCCAGTGCGGCGCTGAGATTCTCTGAGCCTAGCTGCACCGGAGAGATCGCTGCGTTTGGCGCGCGCTCCGCGAGTCGCTTGACCAGCCTGGGCACCAGCGTGATGGCACCCAGCTCATTCATGCCGATGCGAAATTCCCGTTGGGTTGTGGCCGCATCGAAGCTCTGCAAACCCCCGATTTCGGTTTCCATGATGCGCAGCACCCGTGCTGCCGGTTCGGCCAGACGCTGGGTAAAAGGCGTTGCAGCCATGCGGTTGCCAATGCGTACAAACAGCGCATCGCCAAAGCGTTTGCGCATGCGGTCAAGCTGGTAACTCAGCGCCGACTGGCTGGTGCCCAGCGTCTGCGCAGCGCGTGTCACGGTGCCGTGCTCCATCAATGCCATGACGGCCTTGAGGTCCGCAAGCTCAGGCTGAGGGTTATCAAATTTGTTCATGACCTGTATCCAATGAATGATCTATCCAATTATCCTGCACATGCTTAAAGTCCGGACATCCCCTAAAACAACGGCAATGGCCGGGCTGCTACAGCCAGGATGGAGACAATGAAAAAATCGCAAAATCTGCAAGCCGCCAGCACAGGTCAGAGCACCGACGTGCTGATCATCGGCGCAGGGCCGGCCGGCCTGTCAATGGCCGTCGAGCTGGGCACCCAGGGCCAGCGGTGCATCGTGGTCGAGCGGCACGAGCACGTGGGCTATGCGCCACGAGCCAAAACCAGCAACGTGCGCACGCGCGAGCTGTTTCGCCGCTGGGGCATCGCTGATCGCCTGGCGGCTGAATCGCCGTTTGGGATGGACTACCCCCCCGACGTGGTATTTGCCACGCGCATGAACGGTTACGAGCTGCATCGTTTTCCCAACGCGTTCAACGGCAGCCCGGCGAGGGACGATCGCTACTCGGAGCATGCGCAGTGGATTCCGCAGTACAAGGTGGAGGCCGTGCTCAAGACCCGGGTCGGCGAGCTGCCGGGCGTGGAGATACGCTTCCAGGTGGCGCTGGAAGATTTCACTGACCACGGCGACCATGTCACCGCGGTGCTGCGAGACATCAAGACCGGCGCGCTGACCCGTGTGAATGCAGCCTACATCGTTGGTGCAGATGGTGCGCGCAGCACCGTGCGTGAAAAGCTCGGCATCAAGATGAGCGGCACCTCGCCGCTGTCGCATAACCACAACATCATCTTTCGCGCACCGGGGCTGGCAGAGCGTCATGGACTGGGCCGTGCATTGATGTACTGGCTGGTCAATGAAGAAGTGCCGTGCGTCGTCGCTCCGCTGGACAAGGGCGATCTATGGACCTTCGCCTGCCCCATTCTGGGCGACGCCACCCAGGACCCGGCTTTGCTGATCCGCAAGGCGCTGGGCTTTGACATAGCCATTGAGATTCTGACCCGCGATGAGTGGACCGCGCACCAATTGATTGCCGACCGCTATGGCAAGGGCCGCGCCTTCCTGATCGGTGACGCCTGCCACCTGCATCCGCCCTTTGGCGGCTACGGCATGAACATGGGCATAGGCGATGCCCTGGACCTGGGTTGGAAAATGTCAGCCGTGCTGTCGGGCTGGGGGGGCGACGCCCTGCTGCAGAGCTACGAGATTGAACGCCGTCAGGTACACCAGCGTGTCATTGAAGAGTCGGTGGCCAACCACGCTGTCAGCACCACCAAACTGGTGGTAGCGGGCATAGAAGACGCGGGCGACGCGGGCGATGCCATCAGGGCCGATGTCGGGGCCTCGATCGCGGTGACCAAACGCCGCGAGTTTTATTCACTGGGCGTGGTACTGGGCAGCCGCTACAGGCAATCGCCCGTGCTGGCAAGCCCTACGAGCCTGGCCGGGGACACGGTCGACTCTATCGACTACACACCCATAGCCAGGCCGGGATGTCTGGCACCGCATACCTGGCTTGATGAGGGTTGCGCAAAGGGTGCATCGCTGTACGACCACTTTTCAAGCGACGGCTTTACCTTGTTGGTGACAACACACGGCGCGGCTGACTCTGCGGATCCGCTCATGCAGGCTGCCTCCGGGCTTGGCATTCCCGTGAAGCTTCTTGTCCAGCCTGTGAAGAAACTGAACGCGCTGTATGGATGCGCCTACGCGCTGATCCGGCCCGACCACTACATCGCCTGGTGTGGTGACAGCGTTGACGATGCTGTGGGCACTCTGGGCCTTATCACCGGCAAGGCGCTCGAAACGGTTACCTGAGTTCAGTTGTTAAAAAACCAAAGGATACATCCATGACTTCATTCAAACGTCGCACAGCCTTTTCGGTCTGCGCGCTGGCCTTGCTGGGCTGCAGCGTGGTTCAGGCCCAGACGGCCGCACCCGCCGCCTGGCCTGTCAAACCGGTTCGCCTGTGGGTACCCTCGCCAGCAGGCACAGCGCCGGACATCGTTGCCCGGGTGCTGGGCGACAAGTTGTCAAAACTGTGGGGCCAGCCCGTCATTGTTGAGAACCGCCCCGGCGCGGGCGGCACGATTGGCCTGGGTGCCATCAAGAGCGGTGCACAGGACGACCACACCTTTGCTTTCGTGCCAGCATCCGTGCTGACGCTCACGCCCACCATGTTCAAAAGTACGCAGGTTGATGTGGTGCGTGATTTTGTGCCCGTCGCGCTGGTGGCAGAAGGCCCCATGATGATGGCCGTGAACGCATCGTCGCCTGCCAACACGCTGGCCGATGTGATTGCGATGGCCCGCAAGAACCCGGATGCGTTTGTTGTTACATCACCGTTCATCTATTCCGTACCGCACCTGACCGGTGAGCTGCTGGCGCGTACCGCAGGTGTGCCGCTGCGCGCAGTACCGTACACCAACAGCGGTGCTGCCATTGCAGCCGTCATGAACAACGATGCCCAGCTCATCATTGACGGCATCCCGCCGATTGAACCCATGGTCAAAGGCGGCAAACTGAAGGCGATTGCCCTGTTCTCCGACGGCCGGATGGCCAATCGACCTCAGACTGCTGCAGTGAGCGAAACCTATCCTGGCATGGTGGTCAACGGCTGGTTCGGCATCGTGGCACCCAAAGGCACCAGCGACAAGGCGATAGAGCGGGTCAACCTTGATGTCGCCAAACTTGTCCGCGAGCCTGACTTGACCGAGCGCTTTGACAGTTTTGGCGTGTATGCCAAAAGCATGACACCGGCCCAGTTCGGCAAGTACTGGAACGATGACCGCCTGCGTTGGGAAAAACTGATGCTGGAGATGGGCGTCAAGCCCCAATAAGCGTAGTTTCAAGAAGGAGTCAACATTATGTTTGTCTACAACGCTTGGTATATCGGTGCCTGGGCCGATGAGGTCAAACCGCGGGGCGTGCTGGGCCGCGTCCTGCTTGAGTTACCCGTGGTTTTTTACCGTACCGAAGACGGCACTGCACTCGCGCTGGAAGACCGCTGCTGCCACCGCGCCTTGCCGCTGTCGCACGGCTGCGTGATTGGCGACCAGCTTCAGTGCGGCTACCACGGCCTGATCTACGACCGGGATGGCGTTTGTGTCAAGGTGCCCGGCCAGGAACGTGTGCCAGCAAAGGCCAAGGTCAGAAGCTACCCAGTCGTCGAACAGGATGAAATGCTCTGGATCTGGATGGGCGAGCCCGCGCTGGCAGACCCGGCGCTGATCGTGCGCCACCCCTGGCATAACGACCCTGCCTGGACCTGGATCAAGGACAGGTATTCCATCAATGCCAATTACCAGTTGATCACCGACAACCTGATGGACCTCACGCATGTGGGCTACGTGCACCAGCGAACCATAGGGGGTACGCCGCAAGCGCATTCGGATGCCGAAACAAAAACAGACCGTTCAGATACGGGCGTGAAGGTGACGCGCTGGATGATGAATTCGGTGCCGCCGCCTGCCTACACGGCCGGGCACAAATTCAACACGCCAACGGTTGACCGCTGGATGGAGATCGACTTCTTCCCGCCCGCCGTGGTGCGCATCCACACCGGTGCCAAAGACGTGGGTACGGGTGCACGTGAGGGCAACCGCGAGGGCGGCCTGGCCTTCAGGGGCCTGAACCTGCAGACCCCCGAGACCGAAAAGAGCACCCACTATTTCTGGTCGGGCGCACGCACCTATTCACCGGATGAGCCTGAGGCGCGTAACTTGCTGCTGACCAGCCTGCCTGCCACGTTTGCAGAAGACAAGGTGGTGGTTGAGGCGCAGCAGGCCTCCCTGGACAGGCAGGGCAGTGTGCCGCTGGTCATGATTGCATCAGACGCCGGCCTCGTGCATGCCCGCAAGCTGGTGGCCACCATGGTTGAAAACGAAAGCAAAGCCAGCGCACTTGGCCGTCAACAGCAGGTGCCTTCACACGCCCTACAGCGCGAAACACAGGAGCAAACATCATGAACCCCGAGATCGAATCCGCCTACATTGTTCTGGAGAGCCGCAACCCGGCTGCCGTCAACCAATACTTGGGCAGCGTCATTGGCTTGATGCCCGGTGAGCCGACTCCCGGCGGCGCTTCCACTTGGCGGGCCGACGGCAAAGCGCAACGTGTGGTGCTGGCCCAGGGGCTGGCCAACGATGCCACCTGCATCGGCTTTGAGGCCAGCAGCCGCGCTGCATTCGACGGCGTGGTGTCGCGCCTGCGCAAGCTGGGACTGAACCCGGTACCGGGAACCACCGCCCAGAACAAGGAACGCCGCGTGGCCGAAATGGTGCGCGTGCCTGCGCCGTGGGGTGTCCAGGTTGAAGTGGTGCTGGGGCTTGAAAGCGCAGCAACGCCTTTCAAGAGCGCGGTTTACCCCAATGGCTTTGTCACGGGCAACCAGGGCTTTGGTCATTTCGTTTTTGGCGTTGCGGGTGCGGACGTTTACGAAGCGTCGCGCAAATTCGCGCTGGAAGGCCTGGGCTTGAAGCTCTCCGATTTCCTGCGCATGCCGATGGGGCCGGTGGAGTTGAAGGTGTCTTTCTTTCACTGCAACGCCAGGCACCACTCACTTGCGGTTGCCCAGATACCCGCGCCCGAAGTGCCGCAAAAACTGCACCATATCAATTTTGAAGTGAAGCAGGTTGCCGATGTTGGTGCCGCATTTGAGCGCGCGCTGGCTGCGGGCACGCCGCTTGCCAACATGCTGGGCCAGCACGAGAACGATGGCATGGTCAGTTTTTACAGCATAGGCCCCGACGGCTGGCAGGTCGAGGTCGGTGCCACCGGCCGCCAGATCACAGACAACTGGGACGACGTGCGTGAGTACAACCGCATCAGCCTCTGGGGTCACCAGCCGCCCGCAGTCTTTGCACAGATGCAGGGGCTCACGGCACCACCCACCGAAGCGGCCTGAACCAGGCAAATAACACCTCAAGCAACACACGGCCATTTATGAAACTCGTTACCTTCTCGTGCCGCGGGCACCTCTCCATCGGCAAAGTCGTCGGCAACCAGGTTGTGGATCTTCCTGCTTCGGACCCCGGCCTGCCCACCACCATGCTCGAACTGCTGTCCGGCGGCGCGGCCATGATGCAACGCGCCCGCTCTGTCAGCGCAGACAGCGGCGTGACCTTCCCGCTGGCCGATGTGCGGCTCGAAGCGCCCGTGCCCAACCCGTCCAAATACCTCGCCATCGGCATGAACTACGCCAAACACGCCGCAGAGGCGCGCCAGCTCGGCGTGCAGGTGCCTGACAGCCAGGTCTGGTTCAACAAGCAGGTCTCCTGCGTCAACGGCCCGTTCGATCCGGTGCACATGCCCAAAGTGTCCGACAACCTGGATTACGAAGCCGAACTCTGCGTGGTGATCGGCAAGCGTTGCCGCCATGTATCCGCCGCCGATGCGCGTGCGGTGATTGCTGGCTACACGGTCTGCAACGATGTGTCGGTACGCGACTGGCAAAAACGCTCGGCCACCATGACGCTGGGGAAGTCCTTCAACACGACTGGCCCGATAGGCCCCTGGATCGTGACGGACGATGAGGTCGCCGACCCACACAACCTGAACCTGCGCATGCTGGTCAATGGCCAGGTCAAGCAGGAAGTGAATACCAGCGAAATGGTCTACAACATCTATGACCAGATCGCCTACCTCTCGACAGTGATGACGCTGGAGCCGGGCGACCTGCTGGCCACCGGCACGCCCTCAGGGGTGGGGGTGGCCATGACCCCACCGCAGTGGCTGAGGATAGGCGATGTGATGCGGGTAGAGATTGATGGCATTGGCTATATCGAGAACGTCGTCATTGCCGAGCCTGCCTGAAAGAGCGCTGAACATGAGAATTCGTGCAGGCATCATGCTGGACTGACCTTGCGTTTTCCCGGTTCATGCCAATATCTTTGGTATGAACACACTGCAAGCAAGCCCTTCCCTCCAACAGACCCGTGGCGTGGAACGCCTGGTGACCGGCCAACCGACGTCTGACGGTGCGGGTGTCAAGCTCACGCGCGTGCTGACGCAAGACCTGCAACGCAGGCTGGACCCTTTTCTGATGCTGGACAACTTTGCCAGCAACGACCCCAAAGACTACGGTGCGGGCTTCCCCAGCCATCCGCATCGCGGTTTCGAGACCGTAAGCTACATGATTGCCGGGCGCATGCGCCATAAGGACAGCGCTGGCAATGAGGGGCTGATTTCCAATGGCGGCGTGCAATGGATGACCGCCGGGCGCGGCGTGATCCACAGCGAAATGCCCGAGCAGGAAGAAGGCGTGATGGAGGGCTTTCAGCTTTGGCTCAACCTGCCAGCCAAGACCAAGATGCGCACGCCCTGGTACCGCGACATCCAGAGTGCAGAGATCCCGGAAGTCACCACGCCCTTGGGCGTTACGGTGCGCGTCATTGCCGGTCCCAGCCAGGGCGTGCAGGGTGCCATGCAGCGTGAAGACACCGAGCCGCTCTATCTGGATCTCATCTTCCCCGCAGCGGGCGCTACGTTCAGCCAGCCGATGGAGGCCTTGCAAAACGCGTTTATGTTTGTCTACCGTGGTAGCGTGAGCGTGGTGGATTCTGACGGCAAAGCCACGCCCGTGCCCAGAAACCGCATGGCAATTTTGTCCAACACGGGTGACGGCGTCACGCTTCAGGCCGACGCCAGCGACGAGCCCGCGCGCGCGTTGCTGATTGCAGGCAAGCCGTTGGGCGAACCCATTGCCCAGCATGGCCCGTTCGTGATGAACACGCGCGGCGAGCTCCAGCAAGCGGTGGATGACTTCAACCGGGGTCGCCTGGCATAACGCTATAGTACTTATAGCTCTTAGAGCATATTCTGCAGGGGCTACAGGCCCAAATGGCTGTAAAAATCCGGTAAAACCGGTTCTGAGCGCGGCCGACTTCGGGCAGGGCGCATTCTGGCGCGACAATGCGACGGTTCACATTCCATCGCCACGATTTCCCATCCAGACTGACGACCCATGACAACTTACGACCTCTATGCCATTGGCAACGCCCTGGTGGACTCCGAATACGAAGTGTCCGACGCGCTGCTTCAGACCATGAAGGTCGAAAAGCGCCACATGACGCTGATTGACGCAGACCGTCGCGCAGAGCTGATGGCCCACGTGGCCGGTTTGCACGTGCGCCACAGCGGTGGCGGCTCCGCTGCCAATACCGTGGTGGCGCTGGCCCAAATGGGCGGGCGCGGCTACTACGCCTGCCGGGTAGCCCAAGACGAACACGGTGCCTTTTATGCCAAAGACCTGCAAGCCAATGGCGTTGCCAGCAACCTGAGTGACGCGCCCCTGAGCAGCGGTCAGACCGGCAGCTGCATGGTGCTGGTCACGCCCGACGCCGAGCGCAGCATGAGCACCTTTCTGGGCACCACGGCCGACCTGGACCACACCGCCCTGCGGCCACAGGCCATTGCCGCGTCGCGCGTGTACTACATGGAAGGTTATCTGGCGGCCTCACCCACCGGGCTGGATGCCGCCCTGCGAGGTCGCAAAGTAGCGCGCGATGCCGGTGTGGCACTGGCCACCACCCTGAGCGACATGAGCATGATCAACTTCTGCCGACCTGGCCTGCAGGCGATGATGGGGGATGGCGTGGACTACCTGTTTTGCAATGAGGAAGAAGCCCAGACCTGGTGCGGCACCCAGGACCTGCAGGCCATCTGCCAGCAGCTCGGCCAACTGGCACGCACCGTGTGCTTGACGCGCAGCGCCAAAGGCTGCATCGTGCTGGAGGGCGGCACGCAAACGCCCGTGCCCGCAGCGCCGGTCAAGGCCATCGACACCAATGGCGCGGGCGACATGTTTGCGGGGGCGTTTTTGTATGCCGCCACGCAGGGCCACAGCCATGTGCATGCCGCGTGGCTGGCCAATCAGGCGGCGGGGGCGGTGGTCAGCCAGTTTGGCAACCGGTTAAAGGGTGAAGCCATGGCGGCCGTCATGGCCGCTTACGCGCGGCATCGCGAGTAAATACAACGTTTCTTGAATCGCGCTCCAGTCTTCGGCCGACAGCAAGACAGCGCTTGTGCGCTTTCACGAAATCATTCTGAAATATCAAATACCCGGCGCTGCTCAGTTCGTCGCAATCTGTCTGCGGGGTCGACTTCAATAATCACGATCTCATGAGGTTCAAGTGAGATAGCGACGAAGACCCGGGTACCAATATCCGTGCAGCGCCATTGCTTGCCCTGCTTTGGCTTCACGCTCTGGCAGGAGCTGCTGCGCCTGCGGAGCTGAATTGCAGGCGTTGACTTTATTGGGTTTCGGTGGGATTGACCTGATACTTCTCATTAAGAATTTGTAGTCACTATACATTTGATAGCTGACTTAGCCCGTTCTACCCGGGCTAATGGCTGATTTGACTCACAATTTCGAGCGAAAACACTGCTTGGCGCTCTATGTTGCCGATTTCGTTGTCGTGTGTCACCCCAGGCAAAGCCCTGGGTGACAGACAGGATGCACGCCCCCAAGCTCTCGGGCACATCAACTCCAATCAAGGCGCAGCCCATGAAAAATCCGACCACCGCCGATTTACCCGGCTGGGGCGACATGCCCAAACGGCCCGGTCTTTATCTATCACTCTCGCACGGCAGGGACTTTCCACAACAAACGCTGAAGCAGCAGGGATTTACCGGCCCCAAGATCGGCCCGCTGCTCTATATGAAAACAATCTATGCCCAGCAGGTGACATTGCGCTTCGCCACCCAGCGCGACGCCAAGCGGTTTTTTCCGCACACCACGCTTGTTGTCAATTCGCTTGACGTGGTTGAGGGCACGCTGGTCTATGGGGACAAGTGCTATGGGAATTGGGATGTTTGTTTTATTGCGGCAGAGTTTTGCCTTAAGCGCTGATTGCCCGACCCCAACCGTCTTGCCTCTGGGCTCGGGCATACTGCGCTTGAAACAGAGGATCACATATGCCGGGTGCGAATACCAATTGGACGCGAACCGAAACTTTGGCGGCGCTTTATGTCTATTTGCTTCTACCTTTCGGGCAGTTACACAGGGGTCAGCCAAAGATCAAACAGCTGGCGAGTTGGATTGGCAGAACACCAAACTCAGTTGCTCTCAAGCTCGTAAATCTCGCAAGTCTTGACCCGCAAATTCAGGCCCGCGGTCTGAGTGGAATGGGCAATGTTTCGAACCTCGACAAGCAAATTTGGAAAGAGCTTCATCAAGACTGGGATCCTGTTGCCCTTGAGGCGGCTGCTGTGTATGAGAGTTTGGCTAGGGGCCATCGCGTGACTCCCGATGAAGACCTCGTTCTGGACGCCGAGACACCAACCTTTGGCGAAGGTAAGACCCGCTCAGCAACGACAGAAGTTCGGGTCAATCAAGCGCGCTTTAGAAAATCAGTTTTAGCCAGTTACAACGCAACTTGCTGCATCAGCGGACTCCAACACGAAAAGCTGGTGATCGCCAGCCACATCGTGCCTTGGAGCGAGGACACGCACAACAGACTCAATCCTCAGAATGGACTTTGTCTTTCTGCGCTGCATGATCGAGCATTTGACCAAGGCCTGATCACTGTCACGCCAGATTTCGTGGTCCGAGTCTCAAAGAAGCTCGTGGCGAATGACGGCGATAGCTTTATGCTGCAAAGTCTTTTGCGCTTTGACAACCAAGCGATACACCTGCCTGATCGCTTTCGACCGGCACCGGAGTTTCTAGCAAAGCACGCACGCAAATATCAATTCATTACTTGAGTTTTGCTTTATATTTCATAGCAAACTATCCAATAAGCACATTAGCTAATGCCATACTAGACCTCAGACCCAACTGCGAATGCTGCAACAAAGACCTACCACCCGAATCGCTCGATGCGCGCATCTGCTCGTTTGAATGCACCTTCTGCGTAGCGTGTGCCGAGGGGCCGCTGGGTGGCAAGTGCCCCAACTGCGGTGGCGAATTCGTGCGGCGACCACGGCGGCCTGCGGGCAAGCTGGTCAACAACCCCGCATCCTCTCAGCGCGTGTTCAAGCCTGGGGGGTGCGTCAACCTGCCAGCGCCGCTGTAAAACGCTTCATGCTTTGCTACCGCCATGATTGACATCGACAAACTCAACGAGGCCGAGCTGATCGACCTCAACCACCGCGCGGTGGCGCGCCTGAAGTTTCTGGAGCAGATGCGCGCGCACGGCCACATGCTTGATTTCTCCATTGGCCAGAAGGTGGTGTTTCAGCCCGATGGACATCCGCTGCTGAACGGCATCATCGTCAAATACAACCGCAAGACGGTGACGGTGGTGACAGACAACGGGCAACAGTGGCGGGTGTCACCGCAGTTTTTGCGGCGGGTGGTGGAGGCACCAATTGGCGTGCCGGGGAAATAGCAGCGGCTTGCTCAAGCCAGCAACGTCATGCCCGCGCTGCGCACAGCGGCTTTGTCAAAGCTCACTGTATGGGTGCAGCCTTTATTGGCGGCAATCTGGGCAATCAACATGTCAGTCAAGCCTGATTTACGGGGGTTGGCGGCCTTGAATTGCCGGATAGTGGCCTGCACCACGTCGCGCTGCTCAATTTGAATCTGTGGCGTTCGCAGCAGGTCTTCCAGCATGGTGACCAATTCGTCCATGGTTGCGCTGTAGATGCTGCCCAATACCCAGCACAGCTCGGCCAGCACCACCAGGCTGATGAACCCCGGGTTGGCAGCAGAAAGCTCTTTTTCGATCAGGCGGGTAGCCGCTGCTGATTGGCGGGCGTCGTCTTGCGCGAGGTATCGTGCCAGCACGTTGGTGTCGAGGCCGATCATGCGTAGCGGCCTATTTGTTGCGCGATACAGCGCTCTTTGCAATGGCTGCATTCATGGCTTCAATGCTGACGGGCTTGCTGACCCGGCCCGCAAACCGGCCACGCAAACTGGTGACATCGCTGCGCACAGGCACCACCATGAAATTGCCGTCAACCGCCACAAAATCCACCTGGTTACCCGCGCTCAGGCCCAATGCGGTGCGTACGGCCAATGGCAAGGTGATCTGACCTTTGCTGGTGAGGGTGGCGACTGGCATGGTAAATTCCTTACGAGTGGTAAGGAATTCTACCATCATGCAAAGCCGAGGAATATCGCCATGACCCGGCTCACCGTCAGCAGATTTTCTCTGTTGAGGCGACCAACGGTTTCGCCGACTGGCCCCGTGAAGTGGCTGGCCTAAGGCAAAACCGCCCACAGCGGCACGGCCTCCACGCCTTCGCCCATGGAATAGCGGTGCAACCCGGGGTGCACCACATACAGCGCGTCAAGCTTCAGGTCGTTCATGGCAATGCGCATGCTGGGCGTGACTTTTGGCGCATCGGCCCGTTTGAACTCGACGCCAATGCGCTGCTGGCCGCGCAGCATCAGCAGATCAAGCTCCGCACCCTGGTGCGTGGCCCAAAAGAAGGCTTCATCGGGTTTGGCGATGCGCAGCACCTGTTCCAGCGCAAAGCCTTCCCAGCTGGCACCGCATGCCGGGTGGGTAACCAGTCCGGCAATGGTTTGAATACCCATCAACGCGTGCAGCAAGCCAGTGTCCCGAAAGTAGATTTTTGGGGCCTTGACCTGGCGCTTGCCCAGGTTCTGATGCCAGGGCTGGAGCTGGCGGATCATCAGTGTCTGGGTCAATGTGTCGAGGTAGCGCCGGATGGTGGGCTCGGAAACACCCATGGACTGGGCCGACGGCGCTGCCGACCAGATCTGGCCGTGGTAGTGGGCCAGCATGGTCCAGAACCGCAGCATGGCAGGCGCCGCGATATTGATGCCAAACTGCGGCATGTCGATGTTGACGTGGTCTGAAATCGCATGGGTACGCCATGCCAGACTGTCTTCGTCAGAAGCAGCAAGATATGAGCGGGGAAAACCACCACGCAGCCAGTGGTGCGTCACCTCGTCCTGGTTGAAATGGCCGCTTTGCGCGACGATCTCCCGCAGATCGAAACCACTTACCTCTACGGTCTCCACGCGACCCAACAGGGATTCTCCCGCCTGACGCAGCAGGCTTGGAGACGCGCTGCCCAGCAGCAGGTATTGGCCCGGCGCGTTGGTTCGGTCCATCAACGTGCGGAGCAACGGAAACAGGCCAGGCTTGAGCTGGACCTCGTCAATCACGACAAGGCCGGTCAAGCTCAGCAACGTTTGGGTTGGCTCCGCCAGACGCTGTACGTGGGGTGGGAACTCAAGGTCAAAGTAGTTGGGGGATTCACGGTCCAGAAACTGCTGTGCCAGAGTGCTCTTGCCTGATTGCCGGGGGCCGCGCAGTACGACACCGCGTGATCGACCAAGCGCTTTGCGAACAGTAGCTTCAAGATCATTGCGTGCCAGCATGGCCAGATATTAACAGAAGCACCATGAAAATCGAATATGGCATGTTCGATTTTCATGATGTTTTATTGCCTGTGCCCTACCTAAACCCCTGCCCGCCGTGCCTGCACGGCCATTGCCAGCCCCTGCAGCACCGGCACAGTCTGCTCAAAGCTGATGCACGCATCGGTGACCGACACGCCGTGCGTCAAAGGCTGGCCGGGCTTGATGTCTTGGCGGCCTTCGTTCAAATGGCTCTCTATCATCATGCCGGTAATGCGCGCGTCGCCGGCGGCGATCTGCTGGGCCACCTCGGCCGCCACGGTGATCTGGCGCGCGTGCTGCTTGCTGCTGTTGGCGTGGCTCACGTCGATCATCACCTGCTCGCGCAAGCCCGCGCCTTTGAGCAGGGCGCAGGCCGCATCCACATCGGGTTTTGAGTAGTTGGGCTGCTTGCCACCGCGCAAGATGACGTGGCAGTCGTCATTGCCACGCGTCTCGAAGATGGCGGCCTGGCCCATCTTGGTCATGCCCATGAAGGCGTGAGCGGCTTTCGCGGCCTGAATGGCGTCGGTGGCAACCTTGATGCCGCCGTCGGTGCCGTTCTTGAAGCCGACAGGGCAGCTTAGGCCGCTGGCCAACTGGCGATGGCTCTGGCTCTCGGTGGTGCGCGCGCCTATGGCGCCCCAGCTCACCAGATCGCTGATGAACTGGGGGCTGAGCAAATCCAGAAACTCGGTGCCCACGGGCAGGCCCAAGCCCAGAACGTCGAGCAGCAGGCGGCGCGCCATCTCCAGGCCCTTGTTGATGGCAAAGCTGTCGTCCAGGTGCGGGTCGTTGATGTAGCCTTTCCAGCCCACGGTGGTGCGGGGTTTTTCAAAGTACACGCGCATCACGATGAGCAGGTCTTTGGCCAGCGCGTCGGCCTGCGCTTTGAGCAGCCGCGCGTACTCCATGGCCTGGTCATGGTCATGGATGGAGCAGGGGCCAACCACCACGATGAGGCGGTCGTCCCGCCCGTGCAGCACTTTTGAGATGGCGGCGCGGCTGCTTTCTACCAGCGCCTGCGCGGCATCGGGCACGGGTAGGTTTTCTTCCAGCAGGGCAGGCGTGATAAGCGGACGCACCGCGCTGATGCGGGTGTCGTCAATGCGGGTGGTGTCGTGGGTGGTGAGGGAGGTGCTCATGTTTGTACTCCAGGGGCTTGTACCGCCGCAAAAACGCGCAGGAAATTGCCGCTAACCAGCTTGGGTAGGTAGTTGGCGTCCATGTCGGTTCCAAGACTATTGGTTAAACGTCAATATTTCCGGCCCGCAGCGCATTGGTCTCAATGAAATCCCTGCGCGGCTCCACTTCATCGCCCATGAGCATGGTGAAGACGCGGTCAGCTTCAATGGCGTCATCAATCTGCACTCGCAGCAGGCGTCGCACGGTGGGGTCCATGGTGGTTTCCCACAACTGGGCGGGGTTCATTTCACCCAGGCCTTTGTAGCGCTGGCGCGCCGTGGCCCCTTCGGCCTGCGTGATGAGCCATGCCATGGCTTCACGGAAGTCAGCCACTTTTTGTTCTTTCTGGCGCTCACCTTCACCACGCAACACTTTGGCACCTTCTCCCAGCAAGCCGCGGAAGGTGTTGGCCGCATCGGCCAGCGTGGCGTAGTCGGCACCATGCACAAAATCTTGCGTGAGCACGCTGCTTTTCACGTTGCCGTGGTGGCGGCGGCTAATACGCAGAATGGGCTTGTCGGTACGCACATCAAATTCGCCCGCCACTTCGGCACCGCTGCCCAGATCACGCAGCTTGGCTTGCAGTTCGACGGCACAACGCTCGGCGTCACCCACCGTGTCCAGGTTCAGCGCCACGCCATCGGCCACGGCGCGCAGGGCTTCGGCGTCCATGAAGTTTTGCAGGCGGGCGATAACTGCCTGGGCCAGCTGGTGCTTGCGTGCCAGCTCGGCCAGAGTGTCCCCGGCAATGGTGGTGTTGACAGTGCCACCGGTTTGAACCGAGGCGTTGATCAAGGCAATGCGCAGCAGAAAGCTGTCCAGTGCGGATGCATCCTTGAGGTACAGCTCTTCCTTGCCGGCCTTGACCTTGTACAGCGGCGGCTGGGCAATGTAGATGTGGCCGCGCTCCACCAGCTCGGGCATCTGGCGGTAGAAGAAGGTGAGCAGCAGGGTGCGGATGTGCGCACCGTCCACGTCGGCATCGGTCATGATGATGATGCGGTGGTAGCGCAACTTGGCGACGTTGAAGTCGTCGTTGCCGGTGGTGCCACCGGCCTTGCCGATGCCGGTGCCCAGGGCAGTGATCAGCGTCAGGATTTCGTTGCTGGTCAGCAGCTTCTCGTAGCGGGCTTTTTCCACGTTCAAAATCTTGCCGCGCAAAGGCAGGATCGCCTGGAACTTGCGGTCGCGGCCCTGCTTGGCAGAGCCACCGGCGGAGTCGCCCTCGACGATGTAGATCTCGCACATCGCCGGGTCTTTTTCCTGGCAGTCGGCCAGTTTGCCGGGCAGGCCCATGCCGTCGAGCACACCTTTGCGGC